>CAIWMA010000131.1 GCA_903913645.1 uncultured Bacteroidales bacterium
CTTATAACTCATAACTCATAACTTATAACTCATAACTCATAACTCATCACTCATAACTCTTCCTCCCTCTACAAACACCCGAACTTCTTCATCACCTCATCCTTTACCTTAAATCCAAGAGTTTTAGCTTTCTGGAGATCCACGCATCCGTCGGTATTGGGGTAGGCATTGGCAGGTAGTTCGAACCAAACTGTTGCGCGGTTATAATAAGCTTCAGCAAAATCAGCTTTTAGCTCTATGGCTTTTGTAAAGCATTCGTACGCTTGTTTGTATTCAAATTTCTTTGAATGATCCACACCCTGTTTGTTCCATTCGGCAGCGGTTTGTGCGAATGTTGTTATGGATAACACCAGGAATAGCCCGGAAAGTAAAAGTATCTTTTTCATTTTCTTTGGATTTTGATTCAACAAATTTAATGCAAATTTTAACAATTGTGTATAGAATCTGTTTTACATGAATAGATCAATACCATATATTTGCATCGTCTAAATATACTGTAAAACTAATAATACCTGCACCCATGTTCAATCCTGAAATATACACCGAACGACGTAATGCGTTACGTAAACTGATGCCATCGGGCATTATCCTTTTACCTGGCAATTCTGAAGCTTCGTACAACTATCCCGACAATACATATACCTTCAGGCAGGACAGCAACTTCTCGTACTTTTTCGGTCTTGAAAATCCGGATTTTGCAGGTATTATTGATGTGGACAACGGAGTTGACTATATATTCGGTAACGATTTTGATATTGCTGATATTATCTGGATGGGCCCACAGCCTAAAGTGGTTGACCTTGCCATAAAAGCCGGTGTTAAAAATACAGCTCCTTTAGCTGAATTAGCAGTATTCGTAACAAATGCGATTCAGAAACAAAGGCCGGTACATTTTGTGCCAACATACCGTGGTGAAACCACATTACAGGTAGCAGGCCTGCTTGGTCTTAATCCGCTTCGCATCCGCGATTACGTATCCATGCCTTTAATTGAATCAATTGTTAAGTTACGTTCGGTTAAATCGGATCTGGAAATTGCTGAAATTGAAAAAGCAGTTGACATTGCCTGGATTATGTTTACCACCGGCATGCGCATGGCTTACCCTGGAAGAAAAGAACAGGAAATTGCAGGAGTTATGGAAGGGATTTCCTTTTCACATGGCAGGCCTGTTTCTTTCCCTATTATTCTGAGTACCAACGGGCAAATACTACACAATCACCACCACGAAGGTATACTGCAGGAAGGCCGCATGATGGTGATGGATGCCGGAACAGAATCCTTATTATTATATGCCAGCGATATTACCCGTACTGTTCCTGTTGGAGGGAAATTCAGCCAGAAACAACGCGAAATTTATGAGATTGTGCTCAATGCGAATCTGAATGGGATCGCAGCGACCAAACCCGGTACTTTTTACCGCGACTGCCATACTGTTGCCTGCGAAACTATTGCCTCAGGTTTAAAAGACCTGGGCCTGATGAGAGGTGATGTTAAAGAAGCTGTTGTAGCTGGTGCTCATGCTCTTTTCCTGCCTCATGGGCTTGGTCATATGCTTGGTTTGGATGTGCATGATATGGAAGGACTCGGGCAGATAAATGTTGGATACGATAATGAAATACAACCCAGTAAACAGTTTGGGACAGCCTATCTCCGCATGGGACGCCGTCTGCAACCCGGTTTTGTGGTTACCAACGAACCTGGCATTTATTTTATTCCTGAACTGATCGATATGTGGAAAGCCGAAAAGAAATACGCGGAGTTCCTTAATTATGATAAAATCGAAGAATACCGCACTTTCGGCGGCATCAGGATCGAAGATGATATTCTTGTTACAGCTGACGGGCACCGTGTTTTGGGCAAACCCATTCCAAAAACAGTTGCCGAAGTTGAAACTACAATGGCAGATAAATTATAGTGTACCTAACGATCGGAACATAATGTGTCTGCACATCCCGAATAGTGTCTGACACATTAAGTTTTTTTTATAAAAAAAAGCCAAAAGCTTTTTCCTTTTTCTGAAATCATGAATAAAACAGTTCAATACCAGCATAAAAGTATAGTCTATCAAATCTCAGGCAGCGGCCCTGCATTGGTGTTGCTTCATGGATTTATGGAATCAAAAGCGATATGGGCAGATTTTACAGAAATCCTACAAAATGATTTTACTGTAATTGCTATTGATTTACCTGGGCATGGTGAAAGTGAACAGGTTGACGAAATTCATAGTATGCAACTGATGGCCGAAACTGTTAAAACAGTGCTTGAGGCTGAAAAGATTGAAAAATCAGTTGTTGCCGGTCATTCCATGGGTGGTTATGTGGCATTGCAATTTGCCGTTGATAATGGAGAAATGGTTGAAGGATTAATACTTTTTCATTCAAATGCCAAGACCGATACCGACGAAGCCAAAGAAAACCGCCGTCGGACCATCAATATTGTTCAACAAAACAAGAGTGGTTTTATAAAGCAGTTTATCCCCGAACTTTTCGACCAGAAACATGTCGGGAAATACACTATAGAAATTCAAAAACTGCAGGACATTGCTTCCCTGATGACACCTGAAAACATTATCGCGGCACTTTCCGGAATGCGCGACCGGCCTAACCAGTTGCAATACCTATTAGTAACCGAAATACCGGTTCTTTTTATTATCGGCAAGCAGGACAGCCGGATGCCTTATACCCAGTTAATGGCCCAGGCTGTTATCCCATCACACAGTGAAATACTATTACTCGAAGATGTGGGGCATATGGGATATATTGAAGCTCCTGGTAAAACGTTGCAGGCATTGAAGTATTTCGCGGTTCGGTGTTTTGAGAAATATATTTCTTTAACTTGAGCTTATTTTATAATAACCAATTTGCTGACCATCAACTCATTGTCCGTTTTTATCTTTACAAAATAGGTTCCTTCCGGTGATTTGCCCAGGTCGAACAGGTACTCGGATTCGCCCTTGCATTCGCGGCTGATAATAGTAGCCCCATGCGTATTGCTTACAGTTACAAGCATTGCCGGATATTTCGATTTATCCACAATAATTCTGAATAAGCCTTTGGCCGGGTTTGGATATATTGCCAGGCCTTTTGATCCGCTTTTGTAGTCAGAAGGCAAATCCACCATCAAAGTGGTAGCATTTGACGTAATGCCATCCGAATATTTTAATTTGGCATCATACGAAAATGCTTTGTAAAAGTATGTTGTTGATGCATTTATACCGGTATGGTTAAAGGTTGATCCATTTCCATTGGCAAGTATAATGCCTCCGCCGGGAATTGACTCACCAACAGTTAATGCAGTTCCGTTAACCGGGGTTCCGAAAGTGCCATCAGGCGACCATGCCAGCACCACGTCGTTGTTATCCGCATTCTTTGACCAGGGTAGGTCAACCTGATTACTTCCTGCTGCATTTGCTGTTAACGATACAGGGTTTGCCACTGGAAAATTTATGCAACCTATGGTTGCGGCCCATCCGCCACGGGTAGTCGAACTATTACTGTGAAAAACAAACAGGATTTCCCCGGCCTCGTTGGTGGCTGTTACAGTTCCGGGTGAAGTAGCTCCGCAAAAAGTTCCGAGAAGAGGTGAAAGCACGCTGTTGCCGTCATAAATACTCAGGTAATCCTTCGTACAGGTTGCCTGTGTTTCGAGTATAAAGGATGTGAATACAAACTGAAGTTTATTTCCAACAATACCTGGTTTACATAACATGGTAAAATCCTGGTTATTACTGTAATTGGATAATGCTCCACCCGGATCATAGAAAATGCCGCTACATGCCGATATGGTTGATGTTGACATTTCGATATCAGGCGCAACAACATTGATATAACCGGTCTTGGTTTCGGTAACAACGCCGTTTATTGTCAGGCTGATTGTTTTAGGACCGGCAGTTTTGTATAATACTGTTTGCGGACCCTGCGTATTAGCTGTTGCAGGGGAAGCTCCTTCTCCAAAGTCCCATGCCCATGCAGCAGCACCGCAAGTGGAGCCATCAATAAACGTAACAGAATTATCTACAACCACCGTTGTGGAGTTTGCTTTAAAATTTGCATTAACCTCATTCACCTTGATATAATCGGTTCTGGTGTTTGTAGTTGTGCCGTCAGCTCCTGTTACTGCTAAAGATACAGAGTATGTACCATATGCATTAAAAATCACTTTAGGGTTTACCGATGAACTGCTGGTGCCTTCGCTATATGTATACGTGCCGGGAGAAATTGCCCATAAATATTGTGTTGGGTTTCCTGTAACCTGGCTGGTGAATGTTACAATACTGCTATTGATACAAGGCAAAGTATTATCAGCTGTAAAATAACCGGTAGGAGGGAGAGTTTCCACCTGGAAGGCAGCAATTTTTGTTTTCCTGTTACTAATACCAGCATATTCGGTTGTGAACCAGAACGTACCGTTATCAGCAGGATCTACTGACATTTGCGAATAATCACCCCATCGCTCGGCACCGGTTTGTGAAGCGGTACCACTTTGTATAATTCCTTCCGGGAAATCGAGAATCCCGCTTGCATTATTATATTCCGCTTTTGTTTGCCCGCAGTATCGGATTCCGGGATTTATTGTTGCGCCCGAAACAGAATATCCCAGACCTATTTCATTATAGGCGTTAAGCATAATGCTGCCCATCCAGCGCGAATGAATATCAGGTGCATACGTTCCCTGCTGACGAACAACCCAGGACGTTTCGGGCGGGGTTTTCCGTAGTTCGTACCAGCGTATGCCTGCATGATCTGTATTATCAACATCTACTGAATGACAGCAGACAATGGTTTGATAAGTGCCGAAATTCCTGTATTGAGGCACATTCATAATAACCTGGGGAATAGCATCCAGTTCCTGGGTGGTTCCCAATTGCTTGATATTCGTCCAGTCATTGCCAAAATTACTATCGAAAGGAGACACATCGATTTGTTGCACGCGGTTGAAGGTGGAAGCCGATGTATTGGCCCAGTCTACAGCTAATTCATAAATCCAGAGCTGATCGGTTCCGCTGTTGAACCCATCATCGCTCATAGCGATGAAAAGCCCCGGTGAACCGGCGGGTGCAAAAGTGCCGTCGTTATCAACAGGTGGTGTACACATAAAGCCGTCAACCGAGCCCGGACGCCATGCATTATTAAATCCAACAAACTTCGGATTACTTTGCCCGGCAATCATTTTTGAACGCTCGAAAACATAGATATCATTACCGGAACTGTTGTTATCGGCCATATAATACCCGTCCTGCCACACGCTGAATTTTGGGTAATCGGGCATATCGGCTACGTCGAAAGAATATGCATACCAGGTGCCGGTCGGGTCGTTGGTGGTTGAAACTGCAATCAGCATCCGATCGGTGGAATCGCAAAGTGAAAATTCAGTTACCACCCACCTGTCGGCTTGTTCGTCATACAGGATTATAGGATCGCCGTCATCACAGCTTGCCCCGGCTACACCATTAAACAACTGACTTAAACTAGTTGGTCCGGCGAGTTTTAGGCCTGATTTATCGTAAATAGAATATGTTGTATTTAAGGTCTGCATGTAATGGTTTGGGCCGGCAGCTCCGTTGCAATCGGGAGGATACGATGATGTGCTTTGTCCTTCAATTATAGCTGCCGGTGCTATGCCGGAAGCTGATTTGCCCATGGTTTTCTGCCATACGGCATCAGGGCCTTTTGGTAAAGCAATGTCTGCAAAAGGATATGATCTTAAGCTGAGTTCTTCATTATGTACTTTTTCCTGTGATTTTACTTTCAGCAATTGAACTTCAGCCGCTGTAAGTTCAGGAATATCACGCAGTGGTTTGGTTGCGCCTAAAAATACACCTGATCCCGTTTCGGAAGGTTTTACCGGAATGTTTTGTGCAGAAAGATTTGTAAACAAGCTGCAGAAAGAGAGGACTAGCAGGATGATCCTTGTATTCATAAACGGATTTTCGATTAGGTGTCCCACCTGGTGGAAAAGAAAAGTTGTGAGACCTGTACTACATTAGAAGTACAAAAATACTGCATTATTTTATAAGCTGTGAAATAATTCTGGTTTCCGGGCAACGGTCTTCATCCTCCCGGCCACTGGATTCTGACTTTCGACTTCCATCTTTCCTTTTTTTATTTCTCGTAAAAGTGCATCTCCTGTATGTATTTGTACGTTTTGTCAGGAACGAAATACGACATATTTTTCCCTTCGCGGATAGCTTCGCGGATAAAACTGGCAGATATTTCGACCATCGGTGCTGTAAAAACTTTTACTGATGAATGCCTTGTAAGCTCATGGTCCTGCGAACCGGGACGGGGATAAACGTAAAATTTATAAAATTCAAGCAACTGTTCCCAGTTTTTCCATTTATGAAAAGTAGGGAATATATCTGTGCCGGAGATAAGTACAAATTCACGGTTTGGATATTTATCCTGGAGATAGGTAAGCGTATGGATAGTATAAGATGGTTTCGGCAACTTAAATTCGATATTGCACGACTTGAAACGGGTGTCGTCTTCGATGGCCAGGTTTACCATTTCCAAACGATGATGGTCTGATAAAAGTGTTTTCTGCTCTTTTAATGGATTGAGCGGAGAAACAACGAACCAGAGTTCATCCAGGTCGCTGAACTCACGCATATAACCGGCAATCATCAGGTGCCCGATGTGTATGGGATTGAATGAACCAAATAAGAGCCCGGTCTTTTTCATAGTATTTTTTTGCGTCCTTAGCGAAACTCTTTGCGTCTTTGCGTTTAACTTTTTTACCGCGAAGGCGCAAAGAAAATGAAAGGGTCGCAATGATTATTCAGAATATTATTACGGCTTTAAATCAAGAAAATCTGTTACCAGTTTTTCCGCCTGATTAAAAGCATCTTCCAGTTTATCATTTACAATCACACAATCAAAATCTTTCTCGAAAGTAAGTTCCCATTTTACTTTGTCCAGTCTTTTCTGAAGGCTTTCCTCGCTATCTGTTGCCCTGGAACGCAAACGCAATTCAAGTATTTCGTAAGACGGAGGCTTTATGAAAATTGCCAGCGCTTTATCCCCAAACATCTTTTTAATATTCAGACCGCCAACCACATCCACATCAAAAACAGGAAATTGCCCATTCGAGGCTATGCGTTCAACTTCCGAAACCGGAGTGCCATAATAGCTTCCTGCGTACACTTCCTGCCATTCAAGCAGTTTTCCCTGGTCAATCAGCAGCCTGAAATCGTCGGACGACAAAAAATAATACTCCCGACCGTTTAGTTCACAATCCCGTATGGTACGGCTGGTGGCTGAAACGGAGAATCCAAGTTGAGGAAATGATTTCAGCAAATGTTTTACAATCGTGGTTTTCCCCGCACCGGAAGGAGCGGAGACTACAATCATTTTTTGTTCGGCAGAGTTCAAATGGATTTTTTTTATTGTTTAGTGCTTGTTGGAAAGTGCTGTGTGCTCAGTGCTGTGTGCTCAGTGCTATGTCCTTTGTGCTATGTACTTAGTGCTGTGTGCTCAGTGTTTATCTCAATTGCCTAAAATCCTGACCACTAACAACCGACAGACTACTACAACACATTACTCACCTGCTCTTTTATCTTCTCCAGTTCATCTTTCATCTGAACCACTATCATCTGTATTTCGGCATTATATGCTTTTGATCCGAGCGTATTGATTTCGCGGCCGATTTCCTGGGTTATAAAACCTAATTTACGCCCGTTGGATTCGGAGGAATTGAGTGTGTCAGTGAAATAATCGCAGTGTTTACGCAAGCGGAGTTTCTCTTCGGTGATATCAAGTTTTTCGAGGTACCAGAAAATTTCCTGTTCGAAACGATTCTCATCAAATTTATCAACCTTGGTGGTCTTTTCAAGAAATTCATCCTGGTTGCGTTGGAAGCGCTCACGAAGGTTGCCAATGCGGGTTCCTTCCAGAGGTTCAACTTTTAGCAGAAGATCAAGGATAAGCTGAATGCGGGCAATCATATCTTTTCCAAGCAATTCGCCTTCAGAAATACGAAAAGCTTCTGTTAATGCAAGAGCGTCGGCAATTGCCGATTTAATCTGTGCCCATTCAGTTTCATCAGGTGCTTCGCGGCCGGCTTTCAGCACGTCGGGCATTTTGAGGATATTTGAGATAACATCATTTCCTGCCGTTTCGCCTAATTCATCAGCCAGTTGTTTTATCTCGGAATAATATTTTTGCGCAAGTGAGCGGTTAATAGTAAAATCATTGGAATCGACATCGCTGTCGACTGTGATCATAAAATCGACTTTTCCACGTTCAAGCACTTTGTTGATTTCAGCACGTATTTCGGATTCTTTGTCACGGTATTGCGATGGAATACGGGTATTTACATCGAGTGTTTTGCTGTTAAGCGTGCGTATTTCGATATTAACGGTACGTCCGCCCGGGTTGGCAGTGGTTTTCCCAAAGCCAGTCATTGATCTGATCATAGTTGCATTTTGAATGAACAAAGATACAATGTTTGGATGTTGCAGAAAAGAATAACATCAATAGATGGAAATTGAATGCTTGGTGCTAGTCTTTCTTTTTTAGATTTTAAACCACGGAGATACAGAGAACACAGATGAACACTGAGAAAGTAAAAGTTTTTTCCTAGCTTAGTTAATAGAAAACTCTGGAACAACTCAGTTCAAAAGATGGCTTTTATAAAACAACCTCTGTGAACCTCCATGCTCTCCGTGCCTCCGTGGTAAATAATGAAAATATATTCAAGTTTACTTACTGTTGTAACATATTCCTTACTTTTAAAAGAAATGTCATATATTTGACTTACCAATTTTACCAAGCCATGTCACGCCAGGCAGCAAATCTGACAAGCCATAAGTTATACAGCGAGCCTCCCAGGTTTTATGAGGCTATGTTGCACGATATTGACCAGGCGGTAAAATATATTTACATGGAATTTTATAAATTCGGCAACGACGAAATTGGACTTCGGTTCCGGGAAGCGCTTACCAAAGCAGCAGCCAGGGGTGTTCATGTTAAATTGTTGCTCGATTCGTGGGGCGTTTCGTATACAGAAGATTTCTTTAGTGAACTGATATCAAAAGGGGGTGAAGTGCGTTTTTTTAGAAAAATCCTGTATACTTTCGATTTCTTTACAAAAAATCACAGGCGAAACCACCGCAAGTTTTTGCTTATCGATGACCATATCAGTTATATGGGGTCGGCCAATATTACCGGTTATTCCCTGCAATGGCGCGAATCGATGATCCGTTTTACCGGAGGCATTACTCTTATGTTTAAGCGATCTTTTCTTGAAAGTTTCAGGATTTACAACAAATACATCATTAATAAATTCACCTATAAAAAATCGAAATTACTTGATCAGTTTGAACTGGTTGAGGATATGCCATCCATTTACCGCCAGCGGATCAAAACCAAACTTGAACGCCTGATCAGTAAAGCTAAACGGGAGATTATAATAGAAACACCTTATTTCCTGCCAGGGCATAAAATGCGTAAAATACTTGCCGATGCTGCAAAGCGTGGAGTAAACGTTAAGATAATATTACCCATGCATTCCGATGTGCGGTCTATCGATCTGCTGAGCAGTAAGTACCTTGGATATTATTATTCCAATAAAATAAAACTCGTTTTTTATACCCTTAGTAATCTGCACGCCAAGCTTTTACTGATTGATGGTGAAACTTTCGGATTGGGATCTCCTAATATTGACTATCGCAGTTTTCGTTATCAGCATGAGGTAATGCTTTTTGGAACACACAAAGGAATTGTTGAAGAAATCCGAAATCATATTGATGAAACGCTGCTCAGCTGCCAGGATTTCGACCATCTGAGCTGGCTGCGCCGGCCAAGGATTGAAAAAGTGCTGGGGTGGCTGCTTTTGCCTTTCAGGCATATGTTTTAGAAAGGGATTGGGGGTTAGCTTTTAGGGATCAGGGGATCGGTTTTCTTCGGTCGCGTGACAAAATAAATCCCGGTAAAAATCAGCAATCCACTCACAATCTTCACCCACGAAACCTGTTCAGCAAATAATATAATTCCTATTATAGCAACTATAAC
>CAIWMA010000132.1 GCA_903913645.1 uncultured Bacteroidales bacterium
AAAATAAATAATAAAAATAATAGGAGCAGGCTGATCAGGCGCATAATCTTGGAAATGAATTGCAAAAGTACCTGTAAATCAATTTGTAAAAAAGTTAATACTTGTTAACAGGAACTTCCCTGCCACCAGATATGTTCGCATCCGGAAAGGTTCTGATGAAGATTTTTATTAAAAGTTTAGCACGGGAAAAGAAATAAGTGCTTATTTCGCTTTCGTCAACACAATACCGATTTCCTCAATCCCTACAGTTTGAATTATGGGTATCAGGTTCTCTATGCTGATCTTGCAAATGCCATTGGCGGCGATATGGATGTCTTTCCAGAGAACCAATCGCGAATCTGGCATGACTCCTTTTGGTTCTGTTATCAACTTACCTTTCTCACGAACCGGGATAGATATTTCGTTTATGCTCTCTTCGCTTTTTGGAGAGGTTAAAATTACATAAACCGGAAGTCTATCAGGTTTAAATTGCTCATTGCAGCGAACAACCAATGTGATATCATAGCTTTTATTCGGCTCTTTAAGAAGAATATCAAAATGTTTAATATCAAAGCGATCCCAGGTTGAGTTTTTCAATTTCAGGTATTTTTCGAAAACAGGATCCTTATCGCACGAAATGGAAGAAATTGCGAGTGCACTGAAAAGAATAATGTAGAGAAGCAGTTTTGAACTTTTCATAAAGTTTGATTACTATTTTGCCGAGTACCAAAACCTGGGACAGGAAATTTAAAATTACGAAACTGGATATTGAGACTTGAAACCTGAAATACTGAAACTCATCTTTTATAATTCATCACTCCTATCTCATTCATCCTATTCAATCACCCCGCTCCCGAAGCAAATCCGAGAATCCTTGTCGTAGACAACGCCAAATTGCCCTGCCGCCACTCCCGATACCGGAACCGATGATTGAAGCACATATTTTTCACCGGTTTTTCGAAGAATCCCTTTTGTAAAATCAGGTGTATGCCGTATTTTGAACGTAATTTCGTGATCAACTGCTTCCTCCGGCCAGGGATTTCCGCTGATAAAATGAAAGTCAGTCAATCCAATCACATCATGGTATTGCGATTCGGGATCATAGCCGTTGGAAACGAAAATTGTGTTTTCGACTGAGTCCTTTTTCACCACAAACCACGGTCCGCCGCCCAGGTTAAGTCCTTTGCGCTGACCAATGGTATGAAACCAATACCCTTTGTGTTTACCAAGAATTTTGCCTGTTTCCAGTTCCACGATCTTGCCTTCTTTTTCGCCTATGTATTTCCGCAGAAAATCTACATAGTTCACTTTCCCAAGGAAACATATTCCCTGGCTGTCGCGGCGGTGAGCACTTGGCATATTCTGCTTGTGAGCTATGGCACGAACCTCGCTTTTCATCATATTCCCAACCGGGAACAAAAGTTTGCTCACTTGTGAGTATGTGATCTGTGCGAGGAAATCAGTCTGGTCTTTAATAGGATCCTTGGCTGCTGTAAGCCAGGTTTTCCCGTCTTCGACCACTGTATTGGCATAATGGCCCGTCGAGATTTTATCGAAATCTTTACCCCAGTATTTTTCAAACTCACCGAATTTGATTAACCTATTGCACATCACGTCAGGGTTTGGCGTAAGCCCTTTACGGACAGCATCGAGCGCATAAGCCATCACATTGTCCCAATATTCTTTATGTAAGGGAACAACCTCCATTTTTAAGCCGTAATAATTTGCAAGCCAGGTTGTAAGCTCAATATCTTCTTCGGATGAGCAATCAAGGAAACCTTCATCGTCTTTCATACCAATACGGATATAAAAGATTACCGGTTCATGGCCTTGCTCCTTGAGTAGATGCAACATAACCGAACTGTCGACGCCTCCCGAAACTAATGCTGCTATATTCAATGGTTACTTATTATTAGGTGTGCAAAAATACGATTTTTTAGCGATCTGACCGGATATTAGATAGCCGAAACCACTTGTATGCTTGCTTTTTTTAATGAAATTTTGTACTTTTATAGTGCTCAACAAATTTTCTGATTGTGAGACTACTTGGCGTTCACTCAAAAATTATCCTCCTGGCAGTCCTGCTGGCGCTGTATTTTTTCAGTAATTGTCAATCGCATACCAATCCGCCAATAACCATGAAAACTCCAGATACCATACCAAGCCGTCAGCCTGCTGTGGCTGGCACTTTTTACCCTGCCGATCCGGCTGAAATTCAGCATATGTTAAAAATGTACTTTGCCAAAGCGCCTGTTCATTCCTCCGACAGTGAAGTGATGGCGATCATTTCACCCCATGCGGGATATGTGTTTTCGGGCGAAGTGGCGGCGGCGGCTTTCAACCAGCTTGATCCTGAAAAGAAATATAAAACCATTTTTATCCTGGGAAGCAGTCACCGGAATTCATTCGCCGGAGCATCCGTTTACAGCATCGGAAATTATAGCACACCGCTTGGAATTGTGAAAAGCGATCTCGAAATCGCGCAGAAACTGGCAGCTGAAAATAAGGTCCTGGCTTTCGATCCTCAGTATCATAAATCAGAGCATAGCATTGAAGTCCAGATCCCTTTTCTCCAATATTTTTTAAAAAAAGACTTCAAAATTGTGCCAATCCTTTTAGGTACACAGGACCCGTCGATTTGCAAACAAATTGCAAAAGCATTAAAACCCTATTTTTTACCTGGAAATCTCTTTGTGATCAGCACTGATTTTTCGCACTATCCGGCATATAGGGATGCTATTATCACTGATCACCAGGTTGGAGATGCGATAGTGACCAACAATCCGAATAAATTTCTGAATGCTGTGGAAAGCTGTACCGGGAAAAATATTGAACACCTTGCAACGGGCTGTTGTTCGTGGCCTTCTGTATTAACCTTGATGTATCTCACCGAAGAAATGAAAGGAATTGCATTTAAAAAGGTTTTATATAAAAATTCAGGCGATTCGCAATATGGTGAAATGGACAGAGTAGTCGGATATTATGCCCTCAGCGTATTAAAGGAAAAACAGAACACGATGGCATTGTCTGATTCAGACAGGAACGTACTGCTGCAGATTGCCCGTAACACTATAAACACATATATTCAGGAAAGCCAGACTTCAACCGTTGACAGCGAATCTTTATCAACAACTTTACTTAGCAAGGCAGGTGCTTTTGTAACATTAAAAAAAGCGGGTGAACTTCGTGGTTGTATCGGTCACTTTGAAGCAGATAAACCACTTTATAAGATTGTTCAGCAAATGGCGATTGCTGCTGCTACGCAGGATTACCGTTTCGATGCTGTAAATGCTTCTGAATTGAAGCAGGTTGACATCGAAATTTCGGTGCTTACACCCATGCAGAAAATAAGCAATGTCAATACTATCAAACTTGGCATTGATGGCATTTATATCAGGAAAGGAAGCAGGAGTGGTACTTTTTTACCTCAGGTAGCCACCGAAACGCACTGGAACCTGGAAGAATTCCTGGGTCACTGTGCCCGTGATAAAGCCGGGATCGGATGGGAAGGATGGAAAGATAAGGATGCTGAAATATTTGTTTACCAGGCATTTGTGTTTGGTGAAAAAGAATAGCTATTATTTTTGAATCATAAAAATGCCGGATACTCCCTATTCCATCGTAACTATCAGCACTATATGCCTGTTGTTTTATGGCTTGTCCGTCGCATTAGTAAAGTTTGAAATCATTTCCATTGCCTTTCAGCGAAAATTCTGGAACACCTTGCTGTTGCTGGCTATAACCGTAGCTGGCAGCCTTGGATTGTTATTCGCAATTACAGTAAATTTCAAAATTGATCTTTCCATTGCCGACAGCCTCCTGGTATGGCATGTCGATTTTGGAATTGCACTTTTCCTGATTTCTGTATTTCATTTTTCATGGCATTTAAAATATTATTTGTCTGTTTTTGATAAACCTGACAAAGCCAGCCAGGAATTTGATGATTCAATTGTCAAACCACTTTCAAATCTGCCAGGTAACAGGCCAGAGTTTAATTTAAAATGGCTTCCATTCAGCCTTGGCTTTACTGCCATGGCCACGCAGCTTATCCTGATCCGCGAGTTTTTGTCCGTTTTTAATGGAAACGAACTCGTAATTGGCATTGTACTCGCAAACTGGATGTTACTAACAGGATTTGGAGCGCTCATGAATAGAAAAGCTAAAAATCCAGCAACTTTGCAAGGAATCATGGCAGGTTTATTCACATTGGCAATCATTCCGGTGATAACGCTTTTCCTGCTTTACCGGTTACGGAATATCGTACTTCCGGTTGGCGGTACTCCAGGCTTAGGCGAAATACTGGTTGGAACAAGCTTATTACTGGCTCCTTTCTGCCTGCTATCAGGCTTGCTTTTCAGTGCAGTGAGCCACTATTTGTCGCATACGCTTACCGAAAATGCAATCAGCCTCACCTACGGATGGGAAACATTGGGAAGCATTGCCTCTGGCATATTATGCAGCCTTATTCTTGTTTTCATATTCGAACCATTTCAGAACCTGGCCATTATTCTTTTGCTCAACAGCGTGATCCTTTTCCTGATTAGCAGAAAAGAGATTTTCGGGATCCGGAAAAAATTCCTCTTGTATCTTGCTGTTGCTGTTATAATTGCATTTGCTACCCTGGTTTCGGACCTGGATAAAACGGCTTTGCAATTTCTTTTCCCCGATCAGGAAATCGTTTCATTTAATGACACTCCTTATGGAAAACTTGTTGTGACAGAGAACGCAGGTCAGCTGAACATTTTTGAGAATAACACACTTCTTTTTACCACAAATAATCTAACTACGAACGAGGAAACGGTTCATTTCGCGTTGCTTCAGCGCCCGATTAATGGAAATGTCCTGCTTGTTGGCGGAGGAATATCGGGAGTGGCGGAAGAATGTTTAAAGTATCCGCTTAAGAGGCTCGACTGTTTGGAAATCAATCCAGGGATCCAGGTAATTGGGAAATTATTCCATCTTTTGCCGAAAGATAAACGTTTTAAAATGCATATTGGTGATCCGCGCCTGCTTGTGAAAAACATGTCGCAGGAAAAGGATCGGCTGCATTCTTTAAAGCAGCTAACAAAACAGGATATCGATACTTTTTCTTACGATGCAATTATCCTTAACCTTCCGGAGCCGTCGACTCTTCAGATCAACAGATTTTATGCGCTCGAATTTTTACAAATACTTAAATCCGTTCTCGTTGAAAACGGCATTGTTACACTCAGCCTTATCCCCACTCCTGATTATATGGGAAGCGACGCTTTAAAAGTTCAATCCACGATGTATAATACAATGAAAGAAGTTTTTCGGAATGTTTTGGTGATTCCCGGAGAGAAAAATTACTTCCTGGCGTCCGATGGAGCTTTAACTTCTGCTGTTTCATTTCTTGGTAAGAGCCGGGGAATACCGACCGAATATGTAAATGAATTTTATCTTGATAATGTTTCGCTGAAGGAGCGTTCGGATAAAATCATGAAGCGGATTTCAGTTGAAGCACCTTTAAACCGTGACTTCGAACCGGTGGCTTGTTACAGGCAATTTAACTATTGGCTTAGTTACCCCGGAAACGCTGGTATCTATGTTGTTATTTTACCTGTTATCCTGGTATTATTATTTACCGGATTTCGTTCCGGCGGGATAACTGTGGCTTTGTTTTCAGCTGGGTTTAGTTCGTTTTCACTTGAAGTCATCCTGATATTAACTTTCCAGGTTTTATATGGCTACGTTTACGTGATGACTGGAATATTCATTACCCTGTTTATGGCTGGACTAGCCATTGGCTTGTTTTTAACAAAGAGATTCTATAAAAGAGTTACATATCATTCGCTGATAAAACTACAGCTCACTTCTGTGTTTCTGGTCTTGGTATGCCTGGCCGGAATTTACTTTTTCAGGCTTTTTCAACTCTCAATAATATTAATGCACTTTCTTTTCAGTTTGCTTATTGTCAGCATAGCGATTGTAACAGGTACCCAGTTTCATATCACATCAGTTTTAAAAACCGGCGAAATCAATAAGGTTGCTGCTACAAACTATTCCGCGGAACTGGCAGGTTCAGCAACAGGAGCGATAATAATTAATGCCTGGATTGTACCTTCTTTTGGTTTAATAGCTTCTCTCATAGTAGTTTCTGTTGTTAGTGTGTCGGGCATAATTCTCATGCTGCTAAAAAAGCAGGCATAAATCAGTTTTTTATTTGCATAACGAACACAAAAAACTAACATATGTTGTACTTTTGTATAAGTTTCATGCTAATCAGCGATGAACAGACGGACATTTATTAGCACAGGCATTGTTTCAGCAGCCTGCCTGATTTGTAAGAACCACATACTTATGGCTGGAATAAATGAATTTTCTCAAGTCCCTCTTGAAAGTGCCGTGTGGAAATGGAGTCGTGAGGCTTACCACTATAAAGTTACGGCACGTGGCGTTGAATGCACCAACTGCCCCAACCAATGCACGCTTAAACGCATGGAAACCAGCAAATGCCGCAACCGCATCAATGTAAAGGACAAACTTTACTCCATTGCTTATGGCAATCCATGTGCAGTACATATCGATCCGATAGAAAAGAAGCCATTTTTCCATTTTCTTCCTGCCTCAACAGCATTTTCTATTGCAACTGCCGGGTGCAATTTCGCCTGTCTGAATTGCCAGAACTGGGAAATATCGCAGAAAAGTCCGAAAGAAACAGAGAACATGGATCTTATGCCGGCGAAGGTGATTGATGCATGCCTGAAAAATAGTTGCGAAAGTATTGCTTATACCTATTCCGAACCTACAGTTTCCTACGAATACGTTTACGATACCGCCAGGTTAGCCCGTGCAAGCGGAATTAAAAACGTCTATAAATCAAATGGATACATTAACGAGCCACCCCTCAGGATGTTATGCAAATACCTTGATGCTGCCAATATTGACCTGAAAGGATTTACTGAGGACACGTATCTTAAACTAAGTTCAGGAAAACTTGCACCTGTTTTACGAACGCTGCAAGTTTTAAAGGAAGAAGGCGTCTGGTTAGAGATCACAAACCTTGTTATCCCATCGTGGACTGACAATATGAAAACCATTCGCGATATGTGTAAATGGTTAGTTTTCAATAAAATGGATGATACACCCTTGCATTTCAGCCGTTTTTCGCCTTTATATAAATTAACGCAGTTGCCCGCTACGCCATTGCTCACTTTACAAAGGGCGCGGGATACAGCTCAGAACGCAGGCATGAAGTACGTTTACGTCGGAAACGTGCCCTGCTCAAACCTCGAGAATACCACTTGCCCGAAATGCAGAAAAACCGTTGTGGAGAGAAAAGGTTTCAGGGTAATTCAAAACAATGTTACAGGTGGCAACTGCAGGTTTTGCGGGGAGAAAATCGCGGGAATATGGAACTGACAGGAATAAAACAAGATATCTGATACCAAAATTTGATATCAAAAACTATGATAGGCTAATCAAATGTAACCAGATTCCAGGCTTATTTCACCATTTTCCCGTTCGCCATAAGGTGAACGATATTGAACGAAGGATCTAAAATAAGAATATCGGCATCGAAACCCTCCTGAATATATCCCTTCCCGGTCAGTTTCAAAATATCGGCAGGGTTCGAAGTAGCAACCTGCAAGGCAATTTCCAATGGAATTCCATCCTCGGTAACGGCTTCTTTAATTTCCCTGAGAATAGAATCAGGCAAACCCATTTCCATCTTAATCAGTTTGCCGGTTTCGGGATCAAATCCCGGCAACGATCCACAAGCATCTGAGGTAAATGTAATATGCTTGATGGGCACACCGCTTTCGAGAAGCAGTTTTAGTGCTTTTGAAGGTTTGATTTCTTCGTCCATATAATACGGATACGAACTGGTAGTAATATCCACATACCCTTTTTTACCATATTCCTTAGCGTCTTCAAAAATATAGTCGTTCCGGTTGCAATGCGTTGGAATAAACTGTTTGTAGCCCATTTCGCTGTTAGCCACTATATCGTGTAATGGTTTGAACGGATTGCGGGCATCACCCATATGCATATTTATGATTCCGGCTTTACCGCCAATCATTCCGGCAACGCGGGCATGGCCGGTTAATTTTGACAATTCGTCAATAGTCGGAACCGAGGAACGATGGTCGGAAATAGCGATTTCCCCAACGCCTATTATTTCTTCGAAAAGGGTTATGTCGCGCATAATATCGCCGGCAATGTTTGGAGGTGGCACCTGGTAAGCACCGGTATACATCCATGCCGACATACCTTTTGCTTTTATACTTTTCACTTTCATCAACACACTTTCCACGCTTCGTGTAATTCCGTCGGTTCCAAGGCAACCAATAACGGTTGTTACTCCGGCATCAATCATCATGCTAATTTCAAGTTCAGGCATACGACTAGCCGGGCCACCTTCGCCGCCACCACCGGTAATATGAACATGAGAGTCGATCAGGCCGGGCACAAGGCTCAGCCCCTCACATTCAACCACCTTAATATCAATGTCTTGCGGCGCATCGATATGATCCTGAATAACAAGGATGGATTTTCCGCCGACAAGTATATCTTTCTTCCCGATATATTGCGGGTTGTAAACGAATGCATTCTTTATCAGAGTAAGCATACAAAAAGTTTTTATAAATATTTTCTGATAAAATTATTGATTTTTTTAATACTATTTTACTTAATTTCGTTTACTCAATTTTATTCAGTTCTTACTATGTGTATGCCTAAACCACATATTCTCTTTTTTTTAGCGTGCTCATTCACGGTTTATGCTCAACCGGGCCGTTTATTGCTGGTTGGAGGAGGATCTGAAAAAAACGGCGTATCCAGTTGGAGCACACCCGCTTATAAATGGGCTGGAGCCGGGAATCGGGTCGCAATTATTGGTACTTCAACAGGCGCTCTTGCTCCATATTTCAAGCAACAATGTGGCGCCGCTTACGCGAAGGAGTTCGCAATTGCCAGTCGCGACAGTGCCAACAGCCAGGTTTTATACGATACACTTTTAACATACCAGGTTATTTTTTTCAGGGGTGGCGATCAAACGGAGTATTACAATCTTTACCGGAATACAAAACTGCAGGATGCTGTAATTAACCTTTATAACAAGGGCGGCACAATTTGCGGAACTTCGGCCGGCATGCATATTCTTTCTTCTATTGTATATACAGCTGCAAATGGCACGGTATATTCCTATGAATCTATAGAAAACCCGAATAACATCTATGTTACGCTTGCCAGCGATTTTATGGATTTTGCACCGGGTTTTGTTTTTGATACACACGTTGCCGAACGGGCTCGGTTTGGACGCACCGTGGGATTCCTGGCCTATTACAAAATGAACAAGGGCATCGATATTACCGGTATCGGCATGGATGATATGACTTGTATGACAGTGGATGAAAACGGCCTGGGCACAGTGCGGGGAACAGGGTGTGCCAACATTTATATGGCCGGAAGTACTTATTCGGTAAACGGCACAAAACTGCTGACTGATAAAGTTGATATTATGCAGCTCCTCCAAGGGTGCACCTATAATTTAAATACAAAACAGGTTACTTTTAATACCCTCAACAGGCAAATAAATTCGGCTTCTTTCGAGGAAACCGGTAATTACACCCTGCTTGCAAGTGGAAGCAACACACTTGCCGAAAACCTGTCAATGCTCACTGAACTGGTTTCAGGAATCGGTTTACCTGCCGATCCGATTCTTATATTATCGGGTGATGAAGCTCTGGCAAATACATTTAAAAGTAAGCTTGCGCAATTGGGGGCTGCAGAATCAAACCTTTTCATCATAAACGCTGCTGCGGGCAATGATGCTGATCTTTCTATGAAAATAAACGCTGCAGTAAAAATCATGTTTGTTTCCAACAATACAGCAGTTTTCAACCAATTTCTGAATACACCCAACGGTGATTTGTTATTGAAAAAAGTTCATACTAACGGCATGTTCACAGCTTTTGTCGGCGACGATTCGCGGTACGCAGGTAAAACTGTGGTGGAAAATTATTACACTTTATATTCTTCATATTATGCCCAGCTGACATTCAGCAAAGGTTTATCGCTGCTAAATCATAGCATGATCATGCCGAATACGTTTGCCAACAGCGATATGTACGAAAATTCCGCTACCGCTGTTCCCTATTGCATGTCGATGGACACGCTGAAATACGGAATCTGGCTCACTAACCATAATTACATGAAATTTACGCCTGTTGTCGGAAAGGCAACACTTACAGGCTTTGGCACTGCCCCGGTTATGGTTATAAGCAACGCAGGAACACTTTCCGGTTTTTCAACCCAGACCGGCACAGGCGTTACAGGTTCTAAGCCTCGCATGGTTGCTGGTTTCGACCATTTGCAACTTTCAATGATCGATTACACTACGCCTTATATAATGGGGAATATATTTGTTGAAGGAGTGAAAAATTATACTTTTAATGAATCGATTGAAATTTATCCAAATCCGGCAAAAAACTGGTTGAATATACCATTAAAATATCGCAACTTTGAATGGGGAATTCACGATCAGCAAGGCCGCCTGTGTTTGACTGGAAACTCTGACAACCAATCAAAACAACTCGATGTTTCAACATTAAAATCAGGTCACTACATACTGAGAATACAAGACTCAAAAACGAAGGCTCATGCTTCGGTAAAGTTTATTAAAGAATAAACCACGCAAAAATCGCATATATGCAAAAATTAAAAACAGTCTTTTGTCTTACCCTGCTATTGGTCACTTTATCAGCTTTTAGCCAGGTGCTTCCAAAGGGAAGCCTGGTAATTGTCGGCGGAGGCCTCGAACCTGACAATAAAAGCATTTTCAATCAGCTGATTGAATTGTCCGGTGGCCCCGAAAAGGCAGTGTTTTCAATAATCCCTTCTGCAAGTGGCGTTGCAACACAGACCTACGTGTATTTTCGGAGCGAGCTGCTTTCGTATGGTGTAAAGTCTGAAAACATACACCTTATTCCAATTGCAATGGCCGACGACGACAGCACAAAGGATCTTGATGAATCGACCTGGAAAAATAACGGAAATGACCTGAAGCTGGCTGAAATTGTACGGAAAAGCTCCTGTGTCTGGTTCAGCGGAGGTGACCAGATCCGAACAATGAAAACGCTGCACAAAGCCGACGGAAGTAATACTCCCGTGCTTGATGCCGTGTGGGAAGTTTTCAGATCAGGTGGCGTGGTAGGCGGAACAAGCGCCGGGGCAGCCATTATGAGTGAGCCTATGATAGGCGCCGGGAATAGCATGGGCGCACTTAAACATGGAGTAATTACCAACTACAAAGACGAGGATTTTCCTGATGGCGACGGCGTGCTTCTGACTCATGGACTAGGGTTTTTCCCGGTCGGAATGGTTGACCAGCATTTTAATACGCGGGCCCGGCTTGCGCGGTTAATTATGGTTATGATGCACGACCAGAAAACTTTGAAACTTGGTTTTGGAGTGGACGAAAATACAGCCCTCATTTATAACGGGAAATTAAGAACCCTGAAAGTTGCCGGTGCAGCTGGTGTTACCCTCATCAATACTGCCAATGCTACTATTTCACAGGCTCAGAACCTACCTCAAATCGAAAATTTATTGATAAGTTATCTCGACGAAGGCGACGGTTATGATATAGCCACCGGCAATATTATTCCTGCCGAAGGAAAGAAAAGCACGATTGGTAACGAATACTACAATGTAGCAAATCCAGGTCAGACCGGGATGTTTTCGGGTACTGCAACCAACTTTTTAAACCTGATAACAGTAAACCTAATTGATAATAAAGCTGTAAAAAAAGTAACCAATTTAAACTTTACAGGCCAGGATTCCGGATTCCTGGTTACTTTGAGTAAAACTCCTGAAAGCAAAGGATTCTACACCGACAAACCCTTTGACAGATACACGGTTACCGACGTCAGGATGGATATTACTCCGGTTAAAATACAGGTAACCCCACTTAAGTAGCCAAGACCTGATACAATTATCTATAAAAGGCGATACAATTCAATACCAAGAAACGTATATTTACGATTTTAACCAAACAAATACCAACTTAACCAAACAATTATTCATATGCGAAAAACTAACTTATTATTGCTGATGTTTACATTTTGCATCAGTTCGCTATGGGCACAGACTATTCCAATAAGTGGAACGGTTACCTCGGCTGCTGATAAAATGCCGATGCCTGGCGTAACAGTACAGCTGAAGGGTACGCAAAAAGGATCAATTACCGATATTAATGGTAATTATAGGCTTGAAGTACCTGCCAAAGCAATCCTTGTATTTTCATTTGTAGGGATGAAACTCCAGGAAGTTCCTGTGGAAGGCCGCAAACAGATAGATGTTGTAATGGATGAAGAAAGAGTCGATCTGGGTGAAGTTGTGGTTGTAGGGTATAGTACTTCCAGTAAAAAACTGATCTCAGGATCAATAAGTACTGTAAACGAAAAAGAACTTGAAAATCTTCCGATCAGGACTATTGATGGTGTACTTCAGGGAAAAGCCGCAGGCGTATCGGTAAACCAGAATTCGGGTACACCCGGTGGCCGGAATGCCATTAAAATGAGAGGTGGCAGCTCTATCAATGCCAGCAACCAACCACTGATTGTTGTTGACGGTGTTCCAACCATAACCGGAAGTTTTGGACAGATCGGTTATAGCGGGCAGGAGATCGATGCTATGTCGGATCTCAATCCAAACGACATTGAATCATTTACCATTCTTAAAGACGCATCTGCAACGGCGATTTACGGTGCGCGTGCTTCGAATGGTGTTATCCTTATTACCACCAAAAAAGGCAACTCCCAGAGAACTAACGTAAACCTCAGCACGTCCTATGGCTGGCAAACTATGCCAGCAGAACGGATTCCTCATCTGATGAATGCGGCCCAATGGAACGAATATAAAGGTACCGATGTAAAGGGCATAGATACCGACTGGATGAAAGAGATCCTCCAGGTTGCTCCTACCTCAAATACCGAGCTTTCAGTTAGTAGTGGGAATGATAAAACACGTTTATTTATTTCGGGGAACTTATACAGCCAGGATGGTACTGTTAAATCCACCTCCTTCAATCGTTACAGCGGACGTATTAATGTGGATCATAAATTATTGCCCGATCTCACAATCGGTGGTGGAGTATCTATGACTTACTCGGTTAACTACCGTGTTGAAGGCGACCAAACTCTGTACGGCCCATTACCAAATGCACTCTCTATTCCAGCTATTTACCCGGTTTACAATGCTGATGGAAGCTATAACGAAGATGGTCCATATGCCAACCCTTTAGCTATAATTAATGAAACAAAAAATGTAGCCTACACCAATCGTAACAACGGGAACATCTACGTCGAATATAAATTTCTGGATGGGTTTACTTTTAACACCAAGTGGAGCGCAGATATTTATAATCTTCGCGAACATGAGTACGATCCTATTACCACTGCACAGGGGAAAAAATATAATGGACTGGGAATTGAAGGAACTACATATGTAAGCAACCTTGTAGGTAGTAATGTACTTCAGTACGTAAAAACTGTCAATAAAGTCCACAATTTTGAAGCTATGGCAGGATTCAGTTTCGAAAAATATGCCAGGCGGACTACCTACATTGAGGCTACTAATTTTCCAAACGAAAATTTTCAATATATCAACTCTGCAGGTACTATCAGGGCAGCCAGTGCATCTGCGCTCGACAGGGGTATGACATCCTATTTCGGCCAGTTCAAGTACAACTTCATGTATAAATATATTTTTACCCTTACTGCCCGTGCCGACGGATCATCCAAATTTGGTTCAAACAACCGCTTCGGGTATTTCCCTGCCGGTTCGTTTGCCTGGAGGCTTACTGAAGAACCTTTTATGAAGAACATACCTGTTATCAGTGATCTTAAAATCAGAACCAGCTTTGGCTTAACCGGTAACGACGGCATCGGTGATTTCGCTTCACTTGGTTTATATAAAGGCGGATATAACTACAGCCAGCAATCGGGTATACAGCCAACCCAACTGCCTAACCCGAACCTGAAATGGGAAACCACACGCCAGATGGGACTGGGAATTGATCTTGGCTTATTGAAAGACAGGATAAGCATTGTGGCTGACATCTATTACAACAAAACCAGTGATCTTCTTCTTGCCCGCCCTATACCACTTTCGTCAGGATTTAGCTCAATTACTTCCAATATAGGGGATATGGAAAACAAGGGTGTTGAATTTGTACTAAACACTGTTAACGTTCAAGGCGATTTCACATGGAATACATCGCTCAATTTTTCGGCTAACCGCAACAAAGTATTGAAACTGTTCAACGGACAGCCAATTACCGACCAGGGACGCGGAAACAACTGGGTTATGGAAGGCGAGCCTATCGGCGTTTTTGTAGGGTATAATTTTCTTGGCATCGACCCCACAACAGGGAAAGAGGTTTATGAAGATTTAAATGGTGACGGTGTTATTACAACCGATGACCGGAAAATTACAGGAAATCCAAATCCTGACTTTACGTTAGGTTTGACTAATACATTCGCGTACAAAGGATTTGATTTTTCGTTTTTCCTTCACGGCGTATTTGGAAACGATGTGTATAATGGCACTTGGATGTATCTTCAGGCACCAACAGACCTGGACCAGCAAACAACAGCTGTTTTGCAGGCATGGAAAAAACCAGGTGATGTGACAGATATTCCACGTATCACCGATGGTTTAAAATCATCGAGGTTTATTGAAAATGGCTCGTTTCTCCGCATAAAGAATGTTACTTTAGGGTATACTCTTTCGAAAGACCTGCTTAAAAAACTTTGGTTAAAATCGGCCAGGATTTATGTTTCGGGTCAAAACTTATACACGTTTACCGCTTATACCGGTATGGACCCTGAAGTAAATTATTACAGTACCGATAATATTATCATGGGTACCGACTTTTTTACTTATCCTCAGTCGCGTACTATACTGGTAGGTTTAAACATTGGTTTCTAACACATAAATCTGAAAACACATGAAAAAGATACTATTTTACCTCTTTGCCCTGGCATTAACAATAATGTCGTGCAACAAAGTACTGGATGTAAAGCCTACAGATAGCGTTGCGGCAGAAGATGCGATAAAAAACAAGGCTGGAGTTGAGCATGCTCTCATAGGTTCTTATAACGCCCTGCAAGCTACTGGTCTCTATTACCTGAATGCGATGATTGTTGGCGACATTGCTGCTGATAATCTTACACATACCGGCACCATGATGGAATATAGCCACATTGAAATCAAGCCAATTCCTGCCGAAAATTCAATTGTTGAAGGGATGTGGTCAGGAGCTTACAACGGTATTAATTGCGTAAACAATATCCTGGTCAAAATTCCTGGTATTGAGGGAATTACACCGGCTGAATCCGATCAGTATGAAGGTGAAGCCCTGTTTATACGGGCGTTGCTACACTATTACCTGGTTACCTATTTTGGCGGAGTGCCTGTACAAACCCAGCCTACCCTTGACCTTAGCCATGTTGATATTGCACGCAACACTGTACCGGAAGTTTATGCCCAGATTATCAGTGATCTTACAACCGCCAAAGCAAAGCTCTCCAAAACTAAAGTTAGAGGCAGAGCTAATAAATATGCTGCTTCTGCCTTATTGGCAAAGGTATATTTATCGAAGTTTCAGCAGTTAAGTGACCAGCCATCAGCAGGCCTGTCAATTACCGAAGCAAGCTATGTAATCGATAGTGCAGGTTATGCACTTGCTACTGATTACTCAAGTTTGTTCAATCCAAAAAACAATACAAATGAGTCCATTTTTGAAGTTGTATTTGACCTTCAGAACTATACCCGACTGGCACAATATTTCTTTTCGCGAAATTTATCCGGGAGGTACGAAATTGCTCCTACAACAGGATTGATAAAGAGTTTCGAGAAAAATGATACTTTAAGGCTTGACGCAGCTATTGCTTATGACACTATTAACAAACAGCCTTATGGCTTTAAATATATTGATGTTGCCGGTGGTACCGATCATGTATATGTTTTGCGTCTTGCTGAAATGTACCTTATCAGGGCTGAAGCGCTGGTTTATTCCAATGGCTCCCTTGCAAGCATTCAGGCTGATATTAACACGATACGTAAGCGTGCCGGTCTTTTAAATACTACTGCAGCAACAATTCCCGATCTGAAACTTGCGCTTGAGAACGAATGCCGCCATGAGTTTGCTTTCGAAGGCCACCGTTGGCCTGATCTGGTCAGGACCAAAAGAGCAACCACTTTGCTTGGAATAGATGAAAAATATACGCTATTCCCAATTCCTTTGAGCGAAAAGCAAACCAATAATTCAATGGTACAAAATCCCGGTTATTAATAAACTGTATAAAAAACTACGAAAATGAAAAAACACCTGATATATTTTCTCATATTGCTCCCGGCACTTTTTATTGCGCCAGGATGCCAGAAATATGAAGTTGGTAAACCTTTACCAAGTACAGTGGCCGATTTTACTTTTGTCGCTACCAATAGCAGCAAAGCTCCTTGCATTGTTACTTTTACCAACACATCATTAAATGCAAACGGGTATTTATGGAATTTTGGTAACGGGAAAACATCCACCGAAGTTAATCCCGTAGTTAATTTTGATACATTTGGTCTTTATACAGTAACGCTCACCTGCACCGCAGTTAATGATGTGTATTACAACCAACTGGTAAAAACCGTTGTTATCAATGTTAAAGACCCAAATGCAGGACTAACACAGGTTTTATATTTTACCGTCAGGGGACCTGCTAACGGTGGGGTTAAAATGGTACTGTTAGATGATAACGCTCCTGTGGTTACTGATTTTACATCTGTCCCATTACCAAGGCCTTACGGAATAACAGTAGATACCGCTCATAGTAAAGTGTATGTTTCTGATTATTCCATTAATGTAATTTATCGTTTTGATGCAGACGGGACTAATCCGTTAAAAATACTGGATGGCGCTGTTGCAGGACAGGAACTATGCCAATCTCCGGAAGCTTTAATGGTTGTAGGCAGCAAACTTTACTGGGGAAGCCCGGGAGGAATTTACCGCAGCGACCTCGACGGGAAAAATCCTGAAATCTATAATCCGGCATTTGAATTTCCGCTTGATATGCAA
This sequence comes from uncultured Bacteroidales bacterium, assembly GCA_903913645.1. Taxonomy (GTDB): domain Bacteria; phylum Bacteroidota; class Bacteroidia; order Bacteroidales; family UBA4417; genus UBA4417. The sequence continues at coordinate 17,078 of CAIWMA010000132.1, forward strand.
TATGACCCAAAAACAAGTATGGTATATATGGTGAACGAATATGCACCACCAGAACATAATGGAGGGTATTTTACATTTAATTTTGATGGAACAAATTTAAAAGAGCCTTTTACTGATATTGACGGAACGGCTATTGAAGTAAATACTGAAACCGGTAAGGCTTATATTGCAGGCTATGGCGACTTTGGACCAACCATGCCCACTAATGGTATTTATATGTGCAACCTTGATGGATCATCCTTATCGAAGATTGGCGACTACGGCGCCAAAGCTACATGGGGCATTGCTATTGACAATAAAAGGAGTAAGTTATTCTGGAGCTTTAAAATTTCCAATTCAGCACCTGATGGTAAAATTATCAGGGCCAACCTCGACGGATCAGGGGCAGAAGACTGGTTAAAAGGCGTCAGTCCACATGCCATGCAGGCTGTATGGATTAAGTTATAGTTTTAAAGCGGCTGCTCGTTGAGCAGCCGCTTTAAAAACTGTAAGTAAACGTGATTTGTTTAAACTACTGAAAAAAGTTGCAAGATCATTTATGCAAAAGCGTATTCCCGGTTAGTGCGAAAGCTTAAAAATTCAGTGCTTTTGTCCAATGCAGTTTTCTAAAAATCATGTCTTTCCCTTAATTGTAACATAATCGCAACCTATAACAGAATCTGGAGGTAATTTCTTCGAATGTATACTTACTGAAATCAATAAACTTAAATGGCAAACGTTCCAACACCTTTTTCCTGCAGCTACGATCCACAGTTTGCGCAACTATTGCACAATTTGAATATCTCACTGGCCGTCAGTACATACCAGGCGCAAAAAGTAATTATACTTAGTCCTGTTGATGAGGATAAACTAATACAGTTGCCACGCACATTTCCTACTGCAATGGGGATAGCTCACGATGGTGACAGGCTTGCTGTGGCTACAACCAACTCGGTTGAAGTACTTGTAAATTCTAAACCCCTGGCAAGGAATTACCCGCAAAAACCAGGTGTATATGATGCAATGTATCTTCCACGCGCTACTTACCACACCGGTGCTCTTGCGTTACATGATATGGCCTTTGCTGGAGGGAATAGGATTATTGCTGTTAATACTCTTTTTTCGTGTCTCTGCTATATTGACCAAAACAACAGTTTTACACCCTTCTGGCAACCTCCATTTATTGATGAGCTGGCACCGGAGGACAGGTGTCACCTCAACGGTATGGCTATGGAGAATGGCGAAATAAAATTCGTAACTGCCCTAGGTGCAACCAACACCAGCGGAGGCTGGCGTGAAAATAAAATGCAAGGCGGTATTATCATGGAATATCCTTCCGGAAGGATTGTATTGGATGGACTTGGTATGCCCCACTCCCCACGCATTATCGACGGCAAATTATATGTTTTAAATTCCACCCAGGGTGAACTGCTTCGTGTAGATCCAGAGGCAGGAAGTTATGAAGTGGTATGCAAGCTTGGTGGTTTTGCAAGAGGAATGGACATATTCGACGATTATTTGTTTATCGGTGTTTCCAAGTTACGACACAATAGTAAATCATTTGCCGATTTGCCAATTGCTAAAACATCATTTGCCGGAGTTATTGCGGTTTACCTGCCTTATGGAAGTATTTCCGGTGGTGTTAAGTACATGATGAGCGTTGATGAAATCTATGATGTTAAAGCTATAAATGCTTTACGCCCCAACCTGCTGACTCCCGATATGGAAGTGCACAATCTTGCCTTATCCTTTCCGGGGCAAACCTTTTGGGGAGGAATAGTAAAAGAAAAATAAGTATAAAAATAAAAGAATCAGAAGTTCGAAGGAGTCAGAATATTGTATACATTCGTTCTGGGAAAAATAGAATTTTTATCCCACTTTTAGTTTTTTTTCTTAGATTTGTATAACCTGTCATTTCATTTGCAAATCGAATTCGCCGCATGAAGTTCTTTGCCTTAAAATAGTGTTTAATTTAATCTGACAAAAATGAAAAAAAAGCTACTCTTTAGTAATTTTGGACACCAGTGGAATGCACTGGTATCAAAATTTTTCAGGCTTCAGCGGAGAATAAACTCTCCTGTATTTGCTGAAGTGTATTCCGAAAAGCAACAGAAAAGTCTTTTGGGTAAATTGCAAAACCTTTACCACAGACTTGAGAAGATGCAGAACAATGTAGGTATAAAACTTGCTGGTACTGCTCTTGCACTCATGATGGTTTCAGCTGTGGCAGTTGCTCAACCTGCCGGATACGGGTGGAAAAAAACAACAGCACCTGTATTAAAAAGCAAATGGAATCCGAATAGCAAGTTGCATACTTTTCCGTCTATGGCTATTGCTGATGCTGATAAAGACGGAGATGATGATATTTATGTAGGAACCCAGGATGGATACCTGTTGTTTTTTAAAAATGACGGGACCGGCGCTTTTCCTGATTCTTCAGTAACGGTTCAGTCTGCTGGAGCTATCATTGATGTTGGCGATTACATGGCACCTGCCTTTGCTGACCTTGATGGTGACGGTAATTTAGATTTATACGCCGGTGATTACTATGGCAAAATTCATGTCTTCAAAAATGACGGAGCAGGAAACTTTACAGAAGGTCCATATTTACAGGCTGACGGAGTTGACATCCAGATCAACGGAACTTATGCTAATCCTACTTTCGCCGACGTTGATAAGGATGGCGATCTGGATTTGTATATTGCTACAACCAACAGTGGTTATGGAGCCGTTGAAGTATACAAAAACAACGCTGGTGTTTTCACCCACGATGCAGATTTAAATTCAGCTGGCGCTCCATTAGTAATAGGATATTCTTATACATCATGTGCTTTTGCAGATATGGATAAGGACGGAAATATGGATTTATATGTTGGTACTGGCGGAGCCGGAAGAGATTTCCTCAACTACTATAAGAATGATGGTACGGCTTTCGGAGCTGTTGATTCACTTGTATATTCCGATGGCCCGGCTAATACAGTTATTCATGAGTTTGGCCGGTATTCCGATCCTACATTTGCCGACATGGATAAAGATGGCAACCTGGAACTCTGGGCAATGGATTGGGCTTGTAACTTATCCGTATGGAAATATGGCTTGCTGAATACAAACGTTCCATCTCTTCAGGATAATAAAAAGATTGTTGCATACCCTAATCCTGCAACTGACTTTATTACCTTCGGAAAAGCTAACACATTAGCTACGGTGAAAATATTTAATTCACAGGGGAAAATGGTGGCTAATTTTTCGAATGTTATAGGAAAATTAAATGTTTCGAACCTGAAACGTGGCATATACGTTGTCGAAGTTAATGATGGATCAAAAAGCTACTCACAAAAGCTTGTTAAAGAATAATTCCCGGCCATTTCGAGCCAGTAATTATTTTTAAAATTCGATCCATTAAATTTCTTTAAATTAAAAAACGAGGCTGTCTCAAAATTGAGACAGCCTCGTTTTTTATGGAATTCTTACAAAGCGAAACAGTTGAATTCTTTATAAAATCCCTTTTTGGAAATCTATTTTTTTATTTAGAAATTACAATTCCCCCAGAACTATCAATGTTTTTTTACTGTTCTATTCAGTATTCAATTAAAACCCACTTAACTTCATGGTAACTGTTGGAATCAGTAAAAGCCAGGCCACAAAAGCCAGGAACAGAACAAACGGGATAATAAATTTAACCCATTTACCATATGGAATCTTGGAAATACCCAATACCCCGATCAAAACGCCGGATGTTGGAGCAATCATATCGGTAATGCCCGATCCAAACTGAAATGACATAATAGTTGCCTGACGTGAAAGCCCGATGATATCGGAAAATTGTGCCATTATCGGAATGGTTAATGCCGCTTTGGCTGAGCCGGAAGTAATAATAAGGTTAAGCAGCGACATAAATCCATACATAATACTGATAGCCGTTATTTGCCCGGTGCCTTTCAGTGAATTTGAGAGTGAATAGAGCACGGTATCAATGATCTGACCATCGTTAAGTATAGCAATTATCCCACCTGCAAATCCAACAACCAGAGCTGCCGACACAATATCTTTAACTCCTTCCTGGAATAGTTTCGTGATTTCTGAATTCTTTTTCCCCGCTGCAAAACCCGTAAATATGCCCATGGCCAGGAATAATGCAGCAATTTCCATTATATACCAATCGTAACCCAGCACTCCAAGGATGAGGTAAAATATGGTAAATGCAAGGATGTTGAGGATATAAAAATGCAAGGATTTGCGAAGTGCAAAATAACTTGTTACTGCATAAAAAGCCGTCAAAATAGGAAGGAATGGTCCGGTAACGGTATTCAATCCAACTTTCAGATCAGTTGAAGGGTAGTAGAATGAATACACCAGCATAATAACAAGGAGCACTCCTGCAACTATCCATGCCGACTTTGGTGTGTAGTAAGCGATCTTCTCAACATCCGATTCAGAGCTTTTTCTCCAGTAATCATCCTCGTGATACATGATTGATTTTTTGGGATTCTTCTTGATGCGCTTGGCATATATCAATACGAAGGCTATAGCCAGGAAAGTGAAAATAAACCAGCAAAGCACCCGGTATTCAATTCCGGTAAACAAGGGAACGCTTGCCAGTCCCTGGGCAATTCCGATGGTAAACGGATTAAGAATTGCGCCGGCAAAACCCACGTGAGCAGCAAAATAACAAATCCCGATTCCTACCAGCGAATCGTATCCCATCCGGATTGAAAGTTGTACAAATATCAGTGTAAATGCCAGGGTTTCCTCCGCCATGCCGAAAATCGCCCCGAAAGCACTGAAAATAATCATGATAAATACCATGATGATATTGTCGACTCCAAGCCACCTTATAACTTTCCACTTTTCGAACCGCTTGGTTAAAGTAAGGAAAGAGAGTATTCCTATATCAATGGATTTTGTTTCATTCATGATCCAGAAGGCACCGCCAATCATTAAAATGAAAACCACAATATGCGACATATTGATAAATCCCTTGTAAAAAGCCGAAAAGATCTGCCAGGTTTGAGGTTGACTATCTACTTGTTTATACGTGTTATTCACAATTACAGTTCGTTCAACGCCATTCACTTTAATGGTCTGCCTGTCGTATTTCCCTCCGGGAACGATCCAGGTGAGCATGGCTGCCAGGATAATAATTGAAAATACAATAACGATGTTGTTAGGAACTTTAAAGTTTTTAAGCATATTGCCAGGGATTATGTTTGGTGCTATTCATTTCAACAGGCTAAAATAAGAAGATAAATTTGAGTAAAGAGTACCGTTTTGTTTTTTATTTCGTGGATTCGCAGTTTTAATGCAGTTTGTCTTTCTGTTTTTGATTTCTTTCATCAGCAAAGCAAATATTGTGCAAACACCACATCTGTTAATTATCTTCTCCTTCTCTGAATTCGTATTTTATATCCTTCTACATTTGCATTGGATAACTGAGTTAAAATACCGCTCACTGGTATCAAATATCAGACGACTTGAATGGAAAATCAAAAATTTGTTGTTGCACTACTATCATTCATTAAACCAATAGGTTATGTGATATTGCCTTATTCGTGCTACAGGGATAACGATAATTTTATCACTGTTCACGAGAGACTCACATCACTTAATATCAGCCGCTATCACGAACTGAGTAATGCCGAATCGGAGATTATCAAGCTTACCGAAAGCTTCTCAAACCAGGCCATTATCAAACAATTTTCGAAGAAAAATCAGACGCCAAAAGACTTTTTTACAACCCTGGATAAAAAACTGCTTGATGAAATGATCAGGCCCTTTGTGGAGCGTAAACTTTCGAAAATTATCGAACTGTTACATGCAAATGAAATTCCTTTTTACGAAAGTGAAAGTACGAACCTACATCCTGAAGACCGGATTACCATTGAAAATGAAAGCCCGCAAGCCAGGTTAAAGTTTACACGTACTGATGAAGGTACGCAATACAAACTTCGGGCATATCATTTGAAAAAGGAGATAGTTCTGAACCGTCCCGGAAATAAAATACTTGTAAATGAACCTTGCTGGTACCTGGCTGGCAATAAATTGTTCAGATTCCCTGACAATATCAGCGGCAAACTTCTTACTCCGTTTAAGAACAAAGATTTTGTTATTATTCCGAAACATATTGAATACAAGTACTTCAGCACATTTATCCGAAAAATTGCAAACCGCTGCGACATTGAGGCTGAAGGATTCCAGATATACGATCTCGAACCGGTACCTGATGCCATACTTTCGCTTGAAACTGACTGGCAGGGCCGCATGGCACTGATTCTCTCATTTCAATATGGTGATAAGGTTGTTTTGGCCAACAACACGCAAAAAACTTTCACTACACTGATTGCCGACGAAAATGGTTTTATATTCAACCGCTTCAGGCGTAACCTGGTATGGGAAGCTAAAAATATCGCATTTCTGAAATCGATGAATCTGAAACAGGTAGAGGCCACTTTTTTGTTAGATGAAAATGAGCCGGCACTTTATAAAGGTTACCAGCTGATAGAATGGTTGTCAGCAAACCGGTCGGAACTTTTACAGCACTCGTTTTCGATAAAACAGCCGGAAAATTCTAAATACCTTTTAGAAATTCCTGTGCTGAACCTCGAAATGCAAACCGGCAAGGATTGGTTCGACTTGAATGGTATGGTGGTATTAAAGAATTTCGAAATCCCGTTCAGCAAGTTCAGGAATCACATCGTGAATAACAGGAAAGAATACGAACTGCCAACTGGTGAAATTGTAATCCTGCCTGATGAATGGTTTTCGCGTTACCAGGAAATTATGCTGTATGCAAAAGAGCGCACACAATCTATCAGGCTCAGTAAACATCACTATAAGTTGTTGTCCGATATTTTTGTTCCTGAAACTCAGCAACTCGACAATTCCCTTTCGTCTCCGGAGCATATCATCCTGCCGGAACTTACAAATGTAACACTACGTCCTTATCAGTTGGCTGGTTTCTACTGGATGCATTCGCTGAAACAAAATGGATTAGGCGGGATATTAGCCGACGACATGGGCCTGGGTAAAACACTTCAGACTATTGCCTTGTTAGCTTCATTTTATCCAAGGAAGGATTGGAATTCGTATCCTGAGGATTTTAGCAGAAATGCACTTTCTTCCGCAACCGCATTTCAACTTGATCTGTTTGCACAAGCTATTGCTGAAATGGTATCGCCATCAATTTCCAGTTCCCCGGCATCAGTTACCCAGCTTCCATGCAGCCTTATTGTGCTGCCTTCCTCACTCATTCACAACTGGTTAAACGAATTTTCGCGGTTTGCACCCTGGCTACGGATTTATATCCATTCAGGAGCCAACAGGGTTGCCAGTACGGCTGTTTTTAAGCGGTTTGATATTGTCCTGACAACCTACGGCACCATGCGCAACGATATTGAAATGTTGAGTGCGTTCAGGTTTGGATATATAATCCTGGATGAAAGTCAAACCATCAAAACTCCTGCAGCAAAAGCTACGCAAGCGGTTTTTAATCTTCAGGGTGAATATCGCATGGTACTGACAGGAACTCCCATACAAAATTCTTTATCGGATATCTGGTCGCAGTTTAATTTCCTGAATCCGGAAATGTTGGGGACGCATCAGCATTTTATGAAATACTATGCAGTACCATTATCAAAAAACCAGGATGATCCCATCGCCGAAAAACTCAAAAAACTGATCAACCCGTTCATCCTCCGCAGAACTAAGGAGGAAGTTGCCCCCGAATTGCCCCCGATAACTGAAACTGCAGTTTTCTGTGAAATGACTGAAGAACAGCAGAGTTTGTATGAAACAGAAAAATCGAAAGTCAGGAACCTCATCATCGAAAATTTTGAATCGGGCGGCGTTAAAAATTCAGCAGTTTTAGTATTACGTGCTTTAACCATGCTCAGGCAGTTAGCCAATCATCCGCGTATGCTCGACAAGAGTTCCGATGCCGGGAGCGGAAAATTTAAGGAAGTATCTGATAGCCTCGAAACCGTACTTGCCGAAAATCATAAAGTGCTGATTTTCTCTTCATTTGTTAAACACCTCAACCTTGTTGAAGAGTATTGCAACGAAAAAGGCTTCAAGTACGCTTTGCTTACAGGCTCTACAACCAACCGCGAAAAGGTTATCAATTCCTTTAAAAAAAGAAGCGACATTCAGCTGTTTCTGATTTCACTCAAAGCTGGAGGTGTTGGGCTAAATCTCACCGAAGCTGATTATGTGTTTATCCTTGATCCATGGTGGAACCCTGCCGCCGAGATGCAGGCGTTAAACCGTGCGCATCGCATTGGTCAGGATAAAAATGTCTTTGTGTACCGGTTTATCACTAAGGAAACTGTTGAGGAAAAAATAGTCCAGCTGCAGCAAAAGAAAAAGGACCTGGCTGACATGTTTGTAACTTCAGATTCATCCATTGCCGGAATGACACGGAATGAAATCCTGGAAATTTTTATGTGAAAAACCTGTCAATATGTAAAGGGTTCTGTCTTGCTTCCTCTTCGATTGTTGCCCGGTACTGGAAATACAGATTCACAAAAGGACTAATATTTGTTGTGCTTTTACAAGACGGTTAAATGGTTAACTATTAAAATTCTATATTTGCTCTCCGGCAGAACCATTTGGGCAATGCGACCAAATGTATTTACACCTGATTTAAAAACCTTTAGTACAATTCTATGAAAGCCCTATTCTCAATCCTGTTCTGCTTTACAGCCTTCGGCGTGTTCTCACAAAACACTTCACAGTACGATAACATACCTCTCAATTCAGCGGTTACTTATCGTAAAGCCGAGCCTCAGGTTATACTTGCAGCCGACTATGTTTATTCATCGCCTGTTGATAAAGAAAACATAAACAGGAAAAACGCCGTCGCGTTCATAATGAAATGGATGGCGGGTACATCCGATTATTCATTTGGTATGGATGAAACCATCAGTAAAATTGCAGGTGGCGACAATGAAGTCCTGGGAATGTATTTTGTATGCCTAACTAAATATGCACTGGCCAAAGGTAAGGGCGTTGACCGCGAAGAATTAAAGTACAATGCTTATGTGATGCTGGCAACGTTTTGCGAAAATCCAAATAACAATTACAAGCCCAAAGGCGAAGTAAAGAAAATGATCGACGCTAAAAATCAGGGTAAGTTAAAAGAATTCCTGGCCTCAAAACAAAAGAAACCATAATACCAGTAATTCGTTCCTTTTATTAGGTAAATACCCGAATAAATTGACGTTGAACAATTGAATTCAGAACGGTCCCCAAGTCTCCCATCGCCTTGTGCTCATTTTTCCTGAAATCCGTAACCTTAAATCCTAATCCCCAATTCCTTGACACCGTCCATTTATCTTGCTCCATTCCAGGGAATCACCGGGGTCACTTTCAGGAATATCTATTCAAAGCATTTCCAGGGAGTAGATAAGCTTTTTACGCCGTTTTTTACCACTATTAACAATGAGTTGAAACTTCCAACCAGGAAACAGGCTGAGCTTGGCTGCAGTTCTGAAAATGGCGTAGAAGTGGTACCACAGATTTTGAGCAAAGATGCTGATGAAATTATCTGCTTTGCTCTTTTCTGCGAAAAACAGGGATTCAAAGAACTCAACTGGAACCTGGGATGCCCTTATCCTATGGTAGCCAATAAAAAGCGAGGTTCGGGAATGCTGCCGTATCCCGAAATGGCAGAAGAAATCCTGCAAAAAGTGATGGCCGAAACTGCTATCCGCTTCTCGGTAAAATGCAGGCTCGGCTATTTTTCGCCTGATGAAATCTTCAACCTGATTCCCATTTTCAATCAGTATAAAATATCAGAATTAACTATTCATGCCCGCATCGGGAAGCAGCTTTACAGCGGCGAACCCGACCTGGAAACTTTCCGGAAAGCACTTTCATTGCTAACCGTTCCGGTAGTGTATAATGGCGATATCTTTGCGATAAACGATTTTGAAAGAGTTAGTGACTGCTTCCCTACAATCAATACCTGGATGATCGGACGGGGTTTACTTTCGGATCCGTTTCTTCCTGCTTCAATTAAAGGACTACAACTGCCGTCTGATCGCCAGTCCGCTATCAGGCAATTTACAAACGAACTGTATCTGGCATACCGGAAACAGCTAAACGATAACCCTGCAGTGCTGGGAATTTTAAAAGAATACTGGCATTACTTGGCCGAATCGTTTGACAATCCTCACAAAGTTTTTAAGAAACTAAAAAAGGTGAAAAGGTTTGACGAGTTTGAAGATGAAATTGATTCTGTTTTTAGGGAATATGAGTGGGTAGGTTCGGAGAAATTGGTAAAGAGAAGCCAGAATTAGTTTTTAGACATTTCCAACTCCTTTCGGAATATAATCCCGTCTTTTCTGAAATAAAAAACCCCGCCTTTAAAGCAGGGATATTATTAATTCTTTCGCTTTGTCGCTCCTCGCTTAGTCGCTCCGTCTCCGCTCTCCTTTTCTCCCCTCACTTACTTAGGATCGTACGCCCATTTTAGTAAAGTAGCTCCCCAGGTAAATCCACCTCCAAATGCTGCAAGAATTATATTATCTCCTTTGCGGAGTTTTGATTCCCATTCCCAGAGGCAAAGCGGGATAGTTGCTGAAGTCGTATTTCCATATCTTTCGATATTGATCATAACCTTTTCTTTTGCAAGCCCCATACGGTTAGCAACAGCATCAATGATACGCATGTTTGCCTGGTGAGGAACCAGCCAGGCAAGATCGTCAGCTTTCAGGTTATGTTTCTCCATCATTTCGACAGAGATATCGGCCATTTTAGAAACAGCCCATTTGAAAACGGTCTGACCGTCCTGGTATATAAAATGTTCTTTGTTATCAACAGTCTCGTGCGAAGCAGGACGTTGTGATCCGCCGGCTTTCATATATAGATGATGACGGCCGGTGCCGTTTGTTCTGAAAATTGAATCTACCATTCCAACTTCTTCGGTGGTAGGCTCAAGCATTACAGCGGCAGCGGCATCTCCGAAAAGCGGGCATACAGCGCGATCGGTATAATCAGTAATGGCCGACATTTTATCTGCACCAACAATAATTACTTTTTTATGCGTTCCTGATTCAATAAATTTTTGTCCAACAGTCAGCGCAAACAGGAAACTGGAACAAGCCGCATTCATATCGTAGCTAAAGGCGTTGGTAATTCCGCATTTATCGCTGATAATATTGGCAGTGGCCGGAAACATCATATCTGGTGTAACTGTAGCACATATCACCAGGTCAACATCTTCAGGATTTGTATTTGTCTTAGCTAAAAGGAGCTTTACAGCTTCTGTTCCCATATCCGAAGAAGCCAAACCTTCGCCTTTTAAAATATGGCGTTCGCGGATACCAATACGGGTCATTATCCATTCGTCGGTAGTATCAACCATACGGCTTAATTCCTCGTTGTTGAGAATATAATCTGGGGCATATCCAGCAACACCGGTAATAGCGGCTCTAAGTTCAGTCATAAGTTTTTAGTTTCCAGTTGTAAATTAGTAGTTTATGTAAACACAGTTTACAAATTCCGTAATGAATCCTTCCTTGTAATCAGGTCCGAAAAAATTATTCCACTACAAAACCTCCATTGAGGTTAAAAAGAGCATGTTTGATCTTTGAAGCAATCTTTGCTTTAAACACGTCGCGTCCAAGTAATACCATATTTTTGATGGCGATGTCATTCGAAATACCATGCCCCATAATAACGGCACCGTTGATACCCAGAATAGGAGTTCCACCGTAATTTTCATAGTTTAACCTGTGAATATAATCGTCCACCAGGTTACGCTTTTCCATCAGGTTATAAAAAGATTCGATGAGTTTCAGGATAATATTCCCGGTAAATCCATCGCAAACAATTACATCAGCTGCATTTTGAAGAATGTCACGGCCCTCAATATTCCCTATGAAATTAAAATCTTTCGAATCCTTCATCAGGTGGTAGGCTGATTGCGTGGTAAGGTTTCCCTTTTCTTCTTCATGCCCGATATTGAGCAGTGCAACTCTTGGATTTTTAACACGGTAAACATTCTGCACATAGATGGATCCTATCAGCCCAAACTGATAAAAAACATCAGGTTTAGCATCCGGATTGGTTCCGACATCAACAAGTAAACTGTATCCTCCGACTTCCTGCGGAATAATAGCAGAGGTTAGAGGCCGAACTATTCCAGGAATTGTTTTTACATTGAAAATTGATCCCACAAGCATAGCACCGCTGTTTCCGGCACTGGCAAAGGAATCAAGTTTTTTGTGCTTCAACAACTGAAACCCGACACTAATACTGGCATCAGGTTTGCGGGCCATGGCTTTAGTGGGATGTTCACCCATTTCAATAACATCAGCGGCATGTACAATATCGAAAACAGAAGCTTCGCAACCGCGTTCGTGCAATAACGAACGGATAACGGCTTCCTGACCTATCAAAACGATCCTGTCGTTTACGGATAGCTCCTTAGCTGCAAGAATAGCTCCATCAATAGCAGCTACCGGCGCAAAATCGCCGCCCATTACATCTAGTCCGATTCTCATTTAAAGAATCTTTTACTGTACATGATTTGCCGTGTTATAGGCACAATTAAGCTGTTGTGTTTTTCTCAATAGCGAGACGGCCTTTATAATAGCCACATTCAGGGCATACCCTGTGATAAAGTACTGAGGTGCCACAGTTTGAGCAAAGTATGAAGGTTGGAGCTTCAAGTTTATAATGTGTCCTGCGTTTTGCTGTTCTCGTTTTCGAGAACCTGTGTTTTGGATTTGGCATTGTATTGTTTTATTTATTGTTAGTTCAAAAATTTATTGATCAGTATTAAGCTTTTTAAGTGCTTCCCACCGGGGATCAAAAGTATCTCCTGTTGGGGCAAGTGTTTCAAGTAATCGCAACATATCAGGATCGCAGGTGCTGTTGCCGTCTTCATCGTCCGGATGAAGCAGGCGTACCGGCAATGCCAGGTGTATGAATTCATAGATATACGACGAAAGATCGAATTGGTATTCCGTTTCCGGAATTACAACCACATCTTCACTTTCTTCCATATACTCAGCGCCTAGTTTTACAATAAGTCGCTGTGTGTCAGATATCGGAAAGCTGAACTCATTCGTGCAACGATCGCAGGTTACCAGTGCGTTTCCCTGCAAGCTCATGTCGAAAATCATCATTCTCTCCATCTTTTCAAGGTCGACCGTAACATGTATCTGCCCATGCTGAATTTGCGAAAACTCGAAATGTTCAAAGAACGAATCACTCACTTCAAACTCAAACTGATGGTTCCCGGGCTCAAGCCCAACGAACTGAATATTATATTCTTTGAGTCTATTCACCGCAGTCAATATTAAATTGAGGGGCGCAAAATTACAAAATCCTATTTTAAATACCAAACACTTGTTTTGCAGATATTTATTAGCTCTAAGTGCCGCAGTTACACTGCCTCAGCCATAAAAGGGTATAACCTGCTGTTTTCATTTAGCATTTATTAACATTATTTTCTTCCAAAATCTGCCGGAATTTCCCCCCATGCCTTGGTTTCCCATTTTAATATCCTGGTATCGTATGAATTGTTATGAAGCCATTCGATTGCCCGATCCAGAAGTTCAAACAATTCCTTGTTTTTGGCATTCCGAACCAGTTTGGTATTCGCTTTCTTTTGTTGTATCCATGAAATCGCATTCCGCGAATCGCTGTACAAAGGTAATGCCAATCCATTTTTCTTCAGGAAAGCAAGTCCGGTAACAATTGCCAGGAATTCACCAATATTGTTTGTTCCTTCAGGAAAAGGTCCACGATGGAATATTTCCTGGCCTGTAACAATGTTTACGCCCCGGTATTCAAGAATTCCCGGATTACCGCTACAAGCAGCATCCACACAAATTGCGTGTTTCAAGGGTTCTCCAAATGCTTTGCTGAGTGTTTTACTTAAAGGCGCCTTAGCTCCTTTCCCAATATAATTCCATGCATTGCTTCCAAATGCACTTTTTGCCTCTTCAAGTGTCGAAAAGCCTTTATATTTTGCAGCCGCATATCCGTCAACCTGTTTTTTGCATTTATCCCATGTATCGAAAATGCCGGTCTGATGGCCTTCCCATACTACATAATATTTGCTCTTCGTCTTTTTCATTTCAGGCTGCAAAAATAGGCGAATTACGTTAAGGTTGGATATCTTTATTCAATAATCCAATAAAAAAACCCCGGCTAGAAAGCCAGGGTTTTTCGTTATAAACAGAGATGTTCCGAAAACTATTCTTCTTCTTTTTCCTGATCTTCGTAAGCTTTCAGTAATGTAGTCTGTACATCAGGTGGAACCTGTGAATATTCGCCAAATGCAAGGGAATAGGTACCACTACCTGAGGTAAGTGAGCTAAGTGCGGTCGAATACCTGTTCATTTCAGCCAAAGGAACTTTAGCTTTTATTTTCTGGTAGTTTCCTTCGCTGTCCATTCCCATGATGATGGCACGGCGGCCCTGTAGGTCGGTCATGATATCGCCCATACGATCGGCTGGAACCATAACTTCAACATCATAAATAGGCTCAAGGATTTTCGGACCTGCATTTTTGAAGGCTTCGCGGAAAGCATGACGACCTGCGAGTTTGAAAGCGAGTTCGTTTGAATCGACAGGGTGCATTTTACCATCGTAAACATTTACAACGATATCGCGTGCATAGGAACCGGTAAGCGGACCTTCTTCAATTTTTTCCATAATCCCTTTGAGGATGGCCGGTAAGAATCGTGCGTCAATGGCTCCCCCAACAATACAGTTGTTGAAAACCAGTTTTCCGCCCCATGCAAGTTTTTGTTCGTCGGTACCACGCACTGGGAATTCGCTCTGAAATTTCATACCTTCTGTATAAGGCTCAATCAGCATATGCACTTCACCAAACTGGCCTGCTCCACCCGACTGCTTTTTATGGCGGTACATGGCTTTTGCTGATTTGGTGATAGTTTCACGATATGGGATTTTAGGAGCAATATATTCAACAGGAATTTTATCAAGGTGTTCTAGGTACCATTTAGCAATATTCAGGTGAAGTTCGCCTTGTCCTTTTATGATAATTTGTTTCAGTTCTTTAGAATATTCAACTAAAAGCGTTTGATCCACTTTGTGCATTTCGTTGAGGCGTGCACCCAGTTTTTCATCATCGCTCGAATTCTTAGGCTTGATAGCCATGCTGATTTTTGGCGAAGGGAATTGTATAGGGACAATCTTGTCATCTGCATTTTTAAGCGAATTCAGAGTATCTCCTGTCCGGGTATTTTTCAGCTTTATAGTTGCTGCGATATCACCGGCACAAACCCTGTCTACTTTTTCGCGTTTTTTACCGGCAATGATCAGCAATTGAGAAATGCGCTCTTTACCGGAGTTGGTACTATTCATAAGGTCCATGGCTTCGGTAACTTCTCCTCCATACACTTTAAAGAAAGCAATTTCGCCAAGGTGCTCTTCAACCGAAACTTTCACTACCTGTAATGAAGTAGGATCAGCAGCATTGCATCGCAGTTCTTTGCCGGTTATTGTTAGTTTTGCAGGCATTTCATCTGGTGCCGGAACAGAGGAACAAACAAATTCCATCAGGCGGCCAACGCCCATATTTTTCTTAGCGGATATGCAGAAAACAGGATATAATCCACGGGCGATAATACCCGCTTTTAATCCTTTTTCGAGTTGTTCTTCGGTAAGCGTACCATTTTCGAAGAAAGCTTCCATCAGTGATTCATCACTTTCGGCTGCTTTTTCGATAAGTACGCCTTGCAGGTTTTCGGCTTTAGCCATTTCGCCGGCAGGAATATCAAGAATTTCTGGTTTTCCGCCACCATCAGTGTACTTTAGCATTTTCATCTGCATAAGGTCGATAATGGCATTAAAGCCCAGACCTTCGTTAACAGGGTATTGAAACAGAGTAACATTTCCTCCGAATTGAGTTTTCAGCTGACGAAGAGTTTCGTCGAAATTGGATTTTTCATGATCCAACTGATTCAAAGCAAATAAAACAGGAATCTGGTTTTTATTGGTTTGCCTCCAGGTAATTTCAGTTCCGACTTCAACCCCGTTATGGCCATTCACAAGCATGATAGCTGTATCGGCCACATTAAGTGATCCGACTACTTCACCAATAAAATCATCGAAACCCGGGGTGTCCATGACGTTTATTTTCTTGCCCTTGTACTCTACATACATCAGGGTTGAGCAAACTGAATTCTGCCTTTCCAACTCTATCTCGCGATAATCGGAAACGGTATTTTTATCTTCAATTGTTCCACGGCGGGATATAACCCCGCCTTCAAAAAGCATTGCTTCGGCTGTGGTAGTCTTTCCTGATTTGGCTCCACCAATAAGTGCAATATTTCTTACTTCGCTTGTCTTGTAGACTCTCATTTTAAAAGTAAATTTATTGTGATTGAAACTGTTGTTCAGAGATAAATGGGTTGCAAAGTTATAAATCTTAGTAATATATGCAAATGTTATAAGTAAAGAGGCGAATTAAAAAATGGGCTTCCCCTAAACAGACTGAAGGCTAAGCGCTTAACATAGTCAGGAAACTGCATTTATAGAAGCTAAAGTGAATAATCCGGCCAGAGAGCTGGAAGGCTATAAGAAAGAAATCGGGAAGTTATATATGTACTCTTTTACTCCTGTAAAATGCAGAAACTTTTAGTTCTGCTTTTCGGAGCCAGACAGATGCAACGGCAAGAATTATCCTGGGCCAGATTAGCCAGTGGATGGCATATCCGAGTGTAAGAAAAAGCAAAGGATCTTCAAGTTGGGAATGTGAAAGCGCAACGTGGTGATTGAGTAAATCGGCATCTTCACGGTTCATTTTTCCTTTCTCCGATTCGTCGATCATGATTGCTGAGCCATAAGCAAGCCCGATAAGGTTGGCAACAACCCATGATAAAGTTGTACTTCGCGGCAAGCCCATTATTTTCATAAAAGGAGATAAGGGTTTTTCGATAGTACCGATCCATCCGAATTCGTCGAGTATCCGCTGGAATATAAGGAGCAAATTTACCAGTATCAGTATTTTTAAAATAGTATGGGAAATGGTATTCAGCCAGTGCATGAACACCGGTCCAAAATCCTGTTGTTTTTGAAAGATAGTATGAATCTCAGCCGAAATACTGCCTGGCATGATCAGGTTCAGGATCCATCCAATAACAAAACTTCCGGTAAGTCTCAACAGAAGCATCCGAATAGCAGATGAACCGGTTCGTTTCATTACAGCTGTTTCAATCAGAAAACCGTGCGAAACCAGGCACATAGTTGCCAGGATAAGGCCTTCACGCATGGGCAACTGCAATAATGATAGTACAGCGACAACGGAATAAATATTGGTAAAAATACTGGTCACCAGCACAATTGCTGAAACTCCAGGCAGCCCCAAATGCCTGAAAACAGGTCCTGTATACTGCCCCATCAAGGCCAGGATACCGAAATAGTCGAGCAACAATACTCCAAAAGAAACCGGAACTGTGATCTTTATCAGCCACCATGCGGTTTTCATTCCTTTGGGTAAGGCTGAAGTAATGCTGTGTTTAAGTCGCTGTATGGTGTTGGGTTGTTCCAAAAGGGAAATTACTTTAGGGCAGCAAAGGTAGTATTTCTCATATGTGTACGAAATTCTGAAGGTGAAATCTTAAAATACGTTATAAACAGACATGAAAAAACCCATTGGTATATTCCAAAAAGGATTTGATACCAATGGGTGAATTTATCCCAGGAAAGCTATTTTTCAGAATTTTCCGAATTTCAATGAAAATCCCCCGGTAAATCCATCCATAGGATTTGAATCAAAACCTGATGGTTGAAAAGTGGTGGTAAAGCGGTAACTGGCTCCCAATCCAAGCCTTAGCCATCGGGCTACATTAAATTCCAATTCTATTCCAGGCTCGGCAATCAGGAAAGCTTCGGCATCCTCAACATATACTTCAGTATAATCATACGGATAGTTGTAATTAGTTAGAATGCTTTTGGCAATGCCTCCGGCTCCGATAAGTATAGGAAAGGAAACATGTACCGGGAATTTCGGAAATACGATTGGCTCAATGAGGAAGCCTCCATACCCGCCAGTATAATTATAGCTTGTATGTGATCCTGGTATTAATTCATAAGGCTCAGTTAAAAAGCCTTTGCCGGAAAATCCTATGGCAAGTCCGTGGTTGGCAATCAATGCAAAGGTGCCGCCTGCGCCAAATGCATCATATCCTGCAATCTGCGAATACTCCGAATGAAAACCAACGTAAAACCCAAGGTTATGCCCAGGACCGGTTAACGTTTGTATGCCATTGGGATCACAGGATTTCACAGGTTTGGTTTCAGTTATCACATTCGGGTCGGAAATTGACCTGGTCTTTTGAGGTTCCTTGTGACCAAACAAACGAATTGTATCCTGGGCTAGGGCTACATTACCAAAGCAAATGGTAATTATGATAAAAAGCAAGAATATTTGTTTCATGTAAATGTGAGTTTATTTGTTTTTTAATCGGTAATAATTTACCTGGTTTGATGATTAGTTGAGTTGCATTTTCTTAAAATGTATACCTCGCGCCGAATGCAATTACAAACAAATGAATTCCGAGGTTTTGGTTATCAAAAAACTCAAAATAGGGTTTGCACTCCAGGCTCAGGGCAACAGGGTATCGAGGTACCAGGTATTCGAAAGAAGCAAAACCGTCGAACCCTAACTGGATGGTATTATAGCCATTGCGATAATTAGTATGATCATAAGGATCGTGATAATCGTACGATTTATCAGCTCCGCCAATATGTGCCCCGGCACCGTAAATGAAATTGAGGTTCAGGTCATCAAACAGTACTGCCGGTTTCTGCTTTTCAAAAAGGAAAACAAGTGCAGTTCCATGATTTTGCCCTAGCAGCATAATTTCTCCTGCTGCATCAGATCCTAATAACCGTCTGTAGGTAATTCCTCCGGAACCACCAAGACGCAACCCGGCAGCCTGTTTATAATTCTGGCTCATTACTTCGGATATAACCAGCAGAGTCAGGATAAAAATGGTAAATGTTCTTTTCACAGGGAATAATTTTTATGATTAAACTTTTTTTTGACGCTTATTTATGGCTAAAAGTTACATGTTTTGGCATGTAAATTTGCACTATACCTTCTCACTTTGTTGAAGTCAGTATAAGTACAATAATGGCCAGCAGAACAAATAGCGTTACATAGATTATTGCAGGTTGTTTTTCAATTGCTTTCATAGTTTCTACTTTTGTAATATTCTAATGACAGGAAAGTTTCTGCAGGGTTGGAAAGTTTGAAAAAAAGATTGAGAGTTTATGGTTTCAGGTTGAAGCATAGCGGATACCAGCCAGTGTTTCACTTTAAGTGAAGCCTTAACTAATACCGATTGATAACTGAAAAAACTATTTATTCAGCACAGACAACGATCCTGATTTCGAAGTTACTGAAACATGCGAGCTTCCTGATTTGCCAATGTTTCCACTGGCCTGTACCGTTCCGAGTTTGGCATCCAGGGTTTCTTTCCTGAGTTGATTGTTTATTTGTGCAGAGATATTAAGGGTGGTCTTTGCATCATACACAAGGTCCATTGAATAGGAATCAGAAGGATTAAAACCAAGAAAAACATCGGTATACTCCGATTTAACATTGATATTCCGGAAATCGCGTGCTATAGTGTTCAGCTTTAGTTCTCCGTATTTTGTATTCATGGTGCACATCGCTTCCAGCCCGTTAATGCGGATTCGGGTGAATGAAGCATCGCCACTGATTGAATTACATGATTTTACAAGCAGTTTGTCGCGCGACGAAGCCAATTCAATTGCGCCGGTTTCTTCCAGGTCGATAGTTGAAGATCGGCTGTTAAGGTTTAATTTATTGATTTTTCGGGCTGTGAGATCCGAATAATTTATAATGAGCTGAGCTTCGCCTGCATCCTGGAAGCTTCCGGAGCCAAATTCAATTTTAAGTTTTAATCCTCCGTTAAAATCACGTGCCTGCAAATCTCCGTTCGAAACAGTTATATCGGCTTTGCCGTAATGGCTATCCATATAAACATTCCCGAATTTGTTTTCAATCTTGATATCATTGGTTACCGGCATGTATACCGTATAGTTGATCTGCAGGTTATTGCTGGTATTTATCACCTGGCCGGCATACGAAACCACGTCTTTCCAGAAAGTGGAACTATTGTCGTAAAAAACCGTTCGCGCACTTATTGAATTGGCTGTTGCCATCATTTCACAATCAATAGTCGAAAGTATTTTAACAACCTTCGCGGCTTGTTTTGATTGTGCCGAAATACTTACATCAATGCGTACTGAATCTTTTTCCCATGGCAACACATTTACGTTGCCGTATTTATTCCATATCTGTATGCTGGTGCCACTTTTCACCTTGAAGCTTTTACCCTGCTCACGCTTTTCGGAGTATACCTGTGCGCTGAGCCAAACCGGCATGCTGATTGCAAATACAATGAAGAAAAGGATTCGTATACTATTTTTAGATTTATTCATGATTGAAATGAATTGAAAAAACACTCTTAAAGCTTAGTTTCAAAAGGTTTTTGATTTTGATTGCTTTGTTTTGATTTTCGTAGTTCGGTAAGCATCTGATTCAGGATTTCAAGTTTTACACGATATGAAAGAATTATCGCCTCAATTACTTTTTCGTCGGCATTGCTTTCGGCGAGGTCTTTTTTAAGCTCGGCTTTGCTTTTGTCCATTTCTGTAAATTCCTTTTTCAGATCTTCAATAATTTCAGGATGTTGCCTTGCATATTGGGAAAGTTCTGCTTGTTTGCTGATGATCTGCGAGGTGTAATAGGCTTCGGCATCCGAGAGTTCTGAAAGTTCAGGGCTGGCTGATGGTTCCATATTCGAAATGTGTTTATCCAATGTCCTTTTCATATCCATATAATCGTTCAACAGCCATGCTGAAGTAAAAATCAGGATGGCAGCTGCCACTTTCCAGGCATATGACCAAAGTTTACGAACAGGCTTTTGTTTGGGCGAAGGAAGTTCTTTTTCAATAAAATCCCAGGCCATTTTAGGTGGCTCGAGACTATCAAACTCCTCGGCATGATTTTTTACGAATTGTTCTAATTTATCTTCGTTCATGATAATTGTTTTTTGGCTTACAGCGCCGGCATCGTAAGAAGAATCTCTTTTACTAATTGTCGGGCCCGCATAAACTGTGTTTTCGACGTAGATTCCGAAATGTGCAGTATTTCCGAAATCTCTGTATGGTCGTAACCTTCGAGCAGGTAGAGTGAGAAAATGACCCTTGCTCCTTCCGGCAAACGGTTCATGGCTTTCTTAACCCTTTCAACACTTAATTCCAGTTCTTCTTCATTTATATTTTCATCGTCAGAAGCGGAAGTAAAATCATCAGGAATTTCTTCATCCGCCCAGGTAATTTTTCTTTTTTCCAGTGCATTGATGCATTTGTTGATCACTATTTTTTTGAGCCATGCACCGAATGTAGACTCAAAGCGGAACAAATCCAGGCGGCGGAAAGCATCCACAAAACCTTCCTGCAGCATATCCCGGGCATCTTCGGCATTGTTCATCATGCGGTAGCAGATATTATACATGGCCTTGGCGTACGAATTGTATAACTCGTTGTATGCCTTACGGTTGCCGGCTTTACATGCCTCAACCAGTTGCCTGTGTATGTCGAAATTCTCCTGGTTCAAGCTGCCGGCCCCGCGTTTTTAGTTTTAATGACAGGATTATTTTATAAAGGTTGGAAAATTAATGTTAAAAATAGGAAAAAGATTTTTATACCATAACTGTTGAAGGAAGTAAACATGACGCAATTGTAGTATATTTACCACTTATTTTTCAACCAGATTATTAAACCCTAAATCTAAAAAATATGTTTTTAAGTGTCCTAGGAATTATTGTAATTGTTATCGGTTTTTCACTTTCTAAAACCGAATCGCCATTAAGGCCTTATACAAGTATAATCAGGATTGTAGGATTCCTGATGGTGTTAATCGGAGCAGGTCTATCTGCAATACAACAGATTGAGCCTGGTAATGTTGGTGTTCAGAAACTTTTTGGTAAGGTAAGTAATTCAACTCTGGAAAGCGGGTTAAATGTTATTAATCCCCTGGTTGAAGTTGTAACGTTCGATATCCGTACCCAGAATTATACCATGTCGGGTGTAAAAGACGAAGGCGATAAAAGCGGTGACGATGCCATCCGCGTACTTACAGCCGACGGGCTCGAAGTAGTTATTGATCTTACGGTACTTTATAAAGTTGTTCCCAGTCAAGCTCCACATATTTTAAGAGAAATCGGAACTGACTACCGCAATACAATTGTACGGCCAATCTGTAGAACTAAAATACGGGATAATGCTGTTTATTATGATGCTGTAGCATTGTATTCAACCAAGCGTGACGAATTCCAGGCAAGGATTTTCAAAACCATTGAAAGTGATTTCAAAAACCGGGGTTTGATGCTCGAACAATTACTTGTAAGGAATATTACTTTGCCTGCTTCGGTGAAAACCACCATCGAATCGAAAATCAATGCTGAACAGGATGCACAGAAAATGACTTTCGTACTTCAGAAAGAGAAACAGGAAGCCGAACGTAAACGCGTGGAAGCTCAGGGAATTGCCGATTACCAGAAAATTCTTAGTACAGGACTCAGCGATAAGCAGTTGCAGTATGAAATGATCAAAGCTATCGCAACTTCACCTAACGCGAAACTGATTATAATGGATACCAAAAAGAGCGCTCCTTTTATTATTGATGCGAAATAAGATTTTAATTCTATTCCCCGACCTGAAGGTGGGGCAGGTGAAGTGCAGAAATTTATAACTTGATTAGCTTTACACGAAAAAAGTCCTGCTCATCACAGGACTTTTTTCGTTTGGCAAACTATTTTGCCATTTCCTATTAACCACTAACATTAGTTTGCAGGTAATTCATCAATAGCGGCTGAAGTTTCATTTCTAAGCTTGTTCACATCGAACTGCAGGTACCTGAATTCATTTGCAGGCATTTCAGAAATTTCAGAAGTACTGCCGAAATTAGTTGCATCGAAACGCAGGTATTCAAACTCATTCATTGAGGGAAGTTCTGTTATTTCTGAAAGAATTTCATCATTAAACTTACTTGCATCGAAACGCAGGTAATCAAAGGAATTCAAAGGCAATTCGGCAATTGAACTTTCAGTACTGAACTTATTCAAATCAAAACGAAGGTGACTATACTCATCCTCAAATGATGCAGGTACAGCAATTTCGCTGATCGTACTTTTAACTGCTTCTATTTGTTGTTTAGCATGCGATTTAATAATATCACCTTCATAATTGGTGAATGGTTTAGCAATTGATGAAACCGACATGAACAATACAAGGTTCAGAATGGTAAGGGTTGTGATAATTTTTGAAGTTTTCATTTTTTATGTTTTTAATCTCTCGCGAGGATATTTTTGAAATAGAATTGATTTATTTGAATTGTGTATATGACGGGCTCCCAGATAAAAAGTTACAAAAATAATTGTACCGGAAACCTACGTTAGAAAATACAGTAGAAAAAGAAAATATCAGAAGACCTCGCAAACTATTGATTTATTTGACTTTAATACTGCATTTACTGCCAGAGTTAATTAAACAGATAAAAGGTGGTATTTGTTTTGAACTTTCGAAAAATATTTAGAAACTTTCCCGGATTCAATATTCGGATTTAAAAACTGCACTCCCATTTTAAAGCTTTAATGTGTTGAATATCACGCATCTATGTTGTCCAAAAGGATTTTGAAGTTAAATTTGTGATTTCTTTAATTCTCATTGCAACTTTTCACCACTTCATTTGTTTAAGTATTGTATTAAAAAAATAAACAACCTTATGAAGGAATATCAATTACTAACTCCGGTAAAATCAGGAACACTTGAGTTGAAAAATCGTGTTGTTATGGCACCAATGACAAGGTGCCGGGCAATAGGCAATGTACCGAATGACCTGATTGCCGAATATTACAGGCAACGTTCAGGTGCCGGATTAATCATTACTGAAGGAGTATCCCCTTCACCCAATGGACTCGGTTATGCACGCATTCCCGGTATATTTAGCAAAGAGCAGGTTGCTGGCTGGGAAAAGACAACATCAGCAGTTCATGCTACTGGTGGAAAAATATTTGTTCAGTTTATGCATTCGGGAAGGATAAGCCATCCGCTAAATATGCCTGAAGGATCACAAATACTCGCTCCTTCGGCTGTAAAAGCAGCTGGTCAGATGTGGACCGACTCGCAACAAATGCAGGATTTCCCTACACCGAAAGCAATGACGGCGGATGAACTGATACAAACTAAAAATGAATTTGTAGAGGCTGCTTTGAATGCAGTTGAGGCTGGTTTTGATGGTGTAGAACTTCACAGCGCAAACGGCTACCTGCTCGAACAGTTCCTTTCACCAGTTAGTAACATACGCACCGATAATTATGGCGGAAGTATCGAAAACCGCTGCCGTTTCGTTCTCGAAGTGGTTGCTGCTGTAGCTGAAGCAATTGGCAAAGAAAAAACCGGTATTCGTTTGTCCCCTTACGGAGTAGCCAGCGATATGCCACATTATCCTGAAATTGACGCAACATATACATACCTGGCAGAAAAACTCAACAACATTGGAATTGTGTACATTCACCTGGTTGACCATTCAGCTATGGGAGCGCCCCCGGTTCCGGTGGAATTAAAGAAAAAAATACGGGGTATTTTCAAAAACACTATTATCCTCTCCGGTGGATACGAGAAGGAAAGAGCAGAAGCAGATATTGAAAGCGGGCTAGGCGACCTCGTTGCATTTGGACGTCCATTTATCAATAATCCCGATCTTGTTGAACGGTTCAAAAATAACCAGGCATTATCAGCAGACCTTAAAATGGACTTGTTCTATTCGGCTGATGAAAAAGGATATACTGATTACCCGGTATACGGCAACTAATCATCAGCTATAAAGCTTAGAAAAATTCATGTCCCAGATTCCAGGATTTAAATTTCAGGAAGAGAAATTTGCGTTTCGTTGTATTCATAAGATGGAATTTGAATCCCGGAATTTGGAGTTTGCGCCTATAACCCTGGAATTTTCCTAAAAGTACCACACTTCTTCCTGAATGTGTAACTAGCCAGTCTCTAAAGGGTTGTAATTTTGCGGCATCATAATCACTTATTTCACAAACCATTAAATTTAAACTAAAATGAAAAAACTATCCTTAGTTGCTATCGTAGCAATATCGACCATTTTATTCGCTTTCACAGTTGTTACCAGTTCAACCTGGACATACGACAGTAACCACGCTAAAGTTGGTTTCACCGTTACTCATATGTTGGTTTCGGATGTTGAAGGTTCATTCAAAAAAGCAACTGCAACATTAACTACAACTAAAGCTGATTTTACAGATGCTGTAGTTGAATTAACAGCTGAATCTAACTCCATCAGCACTGATAATGAAAAACGGGATGCGCATTTGCAAAGTGCCGATTTCTTTGATGTAGCTCAATTCCCAACACTTACATTTAAAAGTACTTCCTTTAAGAAGACAAAAACTCCAAACACCTATGCAGTTAAAGGAAACCTGACTATGCATGGTGTAACCAAACCTGTAACTCTTTCAGCTTTGGCTAAAACCGGAACAAATCCAATGAGCAAGAAAACAATTGTAGGTTTCAAAATCACCGGTCAGCTTAAACGCTCTGACTTCGGAATTGGTGGCAGCATTCCTGCAGCTATAGTTAGCGATGAGGTTTTGATTAATGCAAATGCAGAATTTGTTAAAGAGTAATGAACTGATTTTGTAATCATGAATATTTTGTAAGAGGAAACAATGTATTATTGATTCTCATAAAAAAAGAGAGGCTGACCGCCTCTCTTTTTTTTGCACTATTGTTTACAACTGCAGGACCCGGGTAGATGAAGAATTGACTTCATAAGCTTCTGAAAGTTCAACTTTCAGTACTTCAATTGTGTCTGGTATCTCTTTTTCAATTCTGTAAGGAGTTATAATACCTTACCACCTTTTCAATATCTTCCCTGCTTTTGGTAGATATTTTCTCTTTTTTGATAAATTCACTCACTTCTTTATTCTTATCAGCAAATGCTACAAGGATTGATTTGCCTTTTTTATCGACAGCAGTAAGTACTCGTCCTACTTTAATAAGGTAGGCTTCTTTAACGGCGACGGTTTCATTCGGGCTACCGGTACCAAGAACGATATTGAAATTTGCAGGCACTATTACGGGGTAATAATTCACATAAAGAATGGCCTTACCATCTACAGCAACTTCCATAAAGCGCTTATTCCCCTTCACAGGATCCGAATTATCATAAACAAATATTTTCTTGTCCATCAGTACCTGGCTGATACTATCCGGAAAACTGATTACATAATCTGTATTGTTGGATTGAAAATACAAGCGATTCCGGTAAACATTATAGCGGTAATTAAGACCTGTGATTGTTTCACCTTTAATTGTCAATACTGTACCTGGGACCCATGATTCCGTGAGCCAGGGTGAACCATCCAGCCCTTTTTCTTTTTCAGCCGAAACTATTTTATTATGACCCGGTGGCAAATCGGCTACAAAAACCTGGGCATTAACACTAACCCGGATTCCAATGGAAATTAGTAAAATGAGGAGAACATGCTTTTTCATAAAATTGTTTTCTAGACCTTTTTAACTAAAAAATTAATATTTTGCAATGTCATATATCGAGATTGCTAACGGATGTCAAAGGTATACTTTTTGCATTCCCGATATTATTTCAAACCGGATTTTTAAAAAAATGACAAAGAAATATTTAATCCAAACACATAATTGCTGCTTAAACCGGATTAAAACATTTTTTGTATTGAAAATATAGTTCCTGTTTTCGTCATCAACCATATTCATTGATCCTTTACAACAAAAAGACATTTTAGTTGTTTAACTTTTGTTTAAAAAGTCTAACCAAATCCTAGCCGAACAGGTTCAATATTTTGAGTCAAAATTCAGCCCTGCTTTCCGTATTTCACCTAAAAACCAGCAAATAAATTCAAAATAGAGGTATTTCCCGACTGTTTTGCCGAAATTTGCATTTCTTAAAGTAAATTCAATCAGAGTTTTAAATTTTTAAAAATGAGCAACACGCCTAAAACATTATTTGACAAAGTATGGGATGCCCATGTGGTAAAAAGCATTCAGGATGGTCCTGATGTATTTTTTATCGACAGGCATTTTATTCACGAAGTTACCAGCCCTGTAGCATTCTTAGGTCTGAAAAACAGGAATGTGCCGGTTATGTTTCCTGACAAAACCTTTGCAACTGCCGATCATAATACGCCCACTATCAATCAGCATTTACCTGTTGAAGACCCCTTATCGGCCAACCAGTTAAAGGCACTGGAAGAAAATGCAGCCAAACACGGCATTTCGCACTGGGGTTTAGGCAATCCTAAAAATGGTATTGTTCATGTGGTTGGGCCCGAAAATGGCATTACACTACCAGGAATGACAGTAGTTTGCGGTGATTCACACACTTCGACACATGGCGCTTTCGGTGCCATTGCTTTTGGAATTGGTACATCCGAAGTAGAGATGGTGCTTTCATCACAATGCATCATGCAGTCGAAAGCGAAAAAAATGAGGATTAATGTGAACGGCAAATTAGGAAAAGGTGTTACTGCTAAAGATGTTGCGTTATTTATCATATCACAGATTACCGCCAGTGGCGCTACCGGGTACTTTGTTGAATATGCAGGTGAAGTATTTGAAACTATGAGCATGGAAGGCCGCATGACAGTTTGCAACCTTTCGATTGAAAGCGGCGCACGTGGAGGAATGATTGCTCCTGACGAAACAACTTTTGCTTACCTGAAAGGAAAAGAAAAAGCACCTAAAGGCGATGCCTGGGACACGGCACTGGAATACTGGAAAACCCTCAAAACTGATGATGGTGCTCAATTTGACAAGGAATTGAATTATAATGCCGACGAAATTGAACCACAAATTACTTATGGAACCAATCCGGGACTTGGAACCGGCATTACCAAAAACATACCTTTTGCCGCTGCTGTAAAGGACGGCGAAGCTTCCTATAAAAAATCCCTTGCCTATATGGGTTTCGCTGAAGGCGAAAAGATCATTGGTAAAAAGGTCGATTATGTCTTCCTGGGAAGTTGTACCAACGGCCGTATCGAAGATTTTCGTGCATTTGCGACCATCGTTAAAGGCCGTAAAAAAGCCGATAACATTACCGCATGGCTGGTTCCCGGATCGCATGTGGTTGAACAGCAGATTAAAGAAGAAGGCATTCTTGATATTATTACAGCAGCGGGTTTTCAACTGCGCCAGCCTGGTTGTTCGGCTTGCCTTGCCATGAATGACGATAAAATCCCTGCTGGCAAATATGCTGTGAGTACAAGCAATCGGAATTTCGAAGGACGCCAGGGACCCGGCAGCCGGACCTTACTGGCAAGCCCGTTTGTTGCCGCAGCGGCAGCTGTTACTGGTGTTGTAACCGATCCGAGAGATCTGTTGTAACAAGGTACCAGGCAATTAGTTTTAATCAAGAAAATCAGACAAAAATGGCTTACGATAAATTCAATATTTTAAAAAGTACTGCAATTCCTCTACCAATCGAAAACGTAGATACCGACCAGATCATTCCTGCCCGTTTCCTGAAAGCGACGGAACGAAAGGGTTTTGGTGATAACCTTTTCAGAGACTGGAGGTACAATACTGATGGCACACCAAAAACGGATTTCGTTTTAAATAATCCCAGATATTCAGGAAAAATCCTGGTGGGTGGCAAGAACTTCGGCAGCGGAAGCAGCCGTGAACATGCAGCATGGGCCATTTACGATTATGGCGTTCGTTGCGTGGTTTCGAGTTTCTTTGCAGATATCTTCAAAAACAATTCACTCAATATCGGAGTACTTCCTGTTACGGTTAGCCCTGAGTTTTTAGCTGAAATTTACAAGGCCATTGACGCGGATCCCAATACCGAACTGGAAGTAAACCTGCCCGATCAAACCATTACTTTACTTGCAACCGGAGAAAAAGAAACCTTCGCAATCGACGGGTATAAAAAACATAATATGCTGAATGGCTTCGACGATATCGACTACTTACAGGCGATGAAAAATGAAATCAGGTCTTTCGCTACACAGATGGTACACTAAGCCTTTCGGACAATACATTATTAAGTAAAAGGATAAAATTATGCCAGGTAAATTACGTCATATTGAAATCATGGACACCACCCTTCGCGATGGTGAACAAACCAGTGGTGTTTCATTTTCAGCCTCCGAAAAACTAACAATTGCCCAGTTGTTGCTCACTGAAGTAAAAGTTGACAGGATTGAGGTTGCATCGGCCCGCGTATCTGAAGGCGAATTTCAGGCAGTAAAAAAAATAATGGAATGGGCAAGCAGCAAGGGCTTCATCGACAGAATTGAAGTACTCACTTTTGTTGATGGCGACACTTCGGTGAACTGGATGAAAGAAACCGGCGCCAAAGTAATGAACCTGCTGACCAAAGGCTCCCTAAATCATTTAACACACCAGTTAAAGAAAACACCTGAACAGCATTTTAAGGAAATAGCAGATGTAATTGCCCTTGCCGGGAAAAACAATATCGCCTGCAATGTTTACCTCGAAGACTGGAGTAACGGGATGCGCCATTCGCCCGAATACGTTTATCAATACCTTGATTTCCTTACAGCTCAGCCTGTAAAAAGGATTTTATTGCCTGATACTCTCGGCATATTAATTCCTTCCGAAACATTCGAATATGTTTCTGCTATCGTTAAACGATACCCTGGTGTACATTTCGATTTTCATGCTCACAACGATTACGACCTTAGTATTGCCAATATTCTGGAAGCTGTTAAAGCTGGTGCACAAGGTTTACATCTAACCGTTAACGGAATGGGTGAGCGGGCCGGCAATGCGCCTTTAGCCAGTGCTATTGCAGTTTTAAATGATTTTGTGAAAGGTATCAAAACTTCGGTAGTCGAGAAATCATTATACCCGGCAAGCCGTTTGGTCGAAACATTTTCGGGTTTACGCATACCTATGAATAAACCCGTTGTTGGTGAAAACGTGTTTACGCAAACTGCAGGCATTCATGCCGATGGTGACAAAAAGAATAACCTCTATTTTAATGACCTGATGCCGGAACGATTCGGTCGTCAGCGTAAATATGCATTGGGGAAGACCAGTGGAAAAGCCAATATCGAAAACAACTTGCTCCAGTTAGGAATTGAGTTGTCGGATGCAGATTTGAAAAAAGTTACAGCCAGAATCATTGAGCTGGGCGACAAAAAAGAGACGGTTTCACAGTCTGATTTGCCTTATATTCTATCTGATGTTCTGGATGGCGGCGCATATGAAGAGACCGTCTATATAGAAAATTATGTGCTTACAAACTCAAAAGGGCTGAGGCCTTCAGCAACCGTACGTATAAATATTAAAGGGGAAATTTTTGAAGCAGGTGCACAAGGCGACGGGCAGTACGATGCATTTATGAATGCCCTGAAGAGGATCTACAAAAAGAAATCACTCGAGTTGCCTTCATTAACGGATTATGTTGTTCATATTCCGCCAGGCGGCCAATCGGATGCACTTTGCGAATCGATTATAACCTGGAGCCAGGATGGAAGAGAATTTAAAACCCATGGCCTGGATAGTGACCAGACTGTATCGGCAATAGTTGCTACCGTGAAAATGCTGAACGGGATTTAGGGGACGGAGGTTGGAAGACGGAAGACGGAAGTTGGAAGACGGGAGTCGGAAGACGTAAGTCGAAAGAGACCAGAATGGGATAATAACTCTAAAGTACAATTTCGCCCCTCGCCACCCCCCTGGCCTGCACTGAGCGGAGTCGAAGTGCCCTTTCCTATTGTTACGAATAAAAATTTAACACAGAATTATAATTAAGCCCAAAATCGACTATGGCATCAAAACACATTTTAATTGTTCCCGGTGATGGTATCGGACAGGAAGTAACTGCAGTTGGCAAAAAAGTACTCGATAGAATCGCTGCACGTTTTAAACATACTTTTACTTATGACGAAGCTTTAATTGGGCATGCAGCCATTGAAGTTACAGGGAATCCGTTGCCGGATGAATCGCTGGATAAAATGAAACAATCCGACGCTGTATTGTTTGGTGCCGTCGGTCACCCGAAATACGATAACGATCCTTCGGCAAAAGTCCGCCCGGAACAAGGTTTATTGAGGATGCGCAAGGAATTAGGGCTGTATGCAAATATTCGCCCGATTAAATTATTTGATGAACTTTTGAGTGCTTCCAGCATTAAACCCGAAATTTTAAAAGGCGCTGATATCCTCTTTTTCAGGGAACTGACCGGCGATCTGTATTTCGGCGAAAAAGGTAGAAAAAACAATGGCGATACCGCTTTCGACGTTGCCGAATACAGCAGGTACGAAGTGGAGCGCATTGCATACAAAGCCTTTATTGCTGCCCGCACGCGCCGCAAAAAACTATGTTCAGTAGACAAAGCCAATGTACTTGAAACAAGCCGCCTTTGGAGAGAAGTAGTTCAGAAAATTGCTTTGGAATATCCTGATGTGGAAGTTGAACACATGTTTGTTGATTCAGCTGCTATGATGCTTATTAAAGACCCGTGCCGTTTCGATGTAGTGGTAACGGCTAACTTATTCGGCGATATTTTAACCGACGAAGCTTCGCAAATTGCTGGTTCCATGGGAATGCTGGCTTCGGCATCCATCGGCGACGGAACAGGGGTTTACGAACCTATCCATGGTTCGGCACATGATATTACAGGAAAATGCGTGGCAAATCCTTTAGCTTCCATACTTTCAGTCTCATTAATGTTAGATATTTCCTTTGGCCTGAAAGCCGAAGCAGAAGCAATAATAAAAGCAGTTGATGCTGTGCTTAAAGCAGGCTTCCGTACACGCGACATAGCCGACAGTACTACTCCAGCCAATATGATTTTAGGCACGGATGCGATGGGGGAAGAAGTGTTGAAACAGCTGTAAAAGACAGTTTTGTCATCCTTTGATTAAGCACAAAAAAACAGCTACCCAACAAGTTCGGATAGCTGTTTAACAATCCATTAAACGTATAATCAGGCAAAACGGTCTTTACAGCGGATTTT
The DNA here is from genome assembly GCA_903913645.1 of uncultured Bacteroidales bacterium. Taxonomy (GTDB): domain Bacteria; phylum Bacteroidota; class Bacteroidia; order Bacteroidales; family UBA4417; genus UBA4417. The sequence continues at coordinate 49,131 of CAIWMA010000132.1, forward strand.
CGGCCTTCTTTTTGTATATACCATGCCATTTTCTTCCGGCATATGCTATGCCTAATGCCATTAATATAAATGCGCCATCGCTAATGGATGCCCCCGACCCAACCGGAGTATTGCCACCAACTCCGGTCCTGGGTACTAAGCCACTGTTAGGATGCGGAGGCGACTGAGCCTGGAGCATGGTTGTTGATACTTGCAGTAAGGCTGTTAAAATGAGTATCTTGACGAGTTGTTTGATAGGATATAAAAGGTTAAGGGGTTAGTATCTAATCTTTTAATTTATTAGCATTTTATTTATTTGAATTAAGGAAGCTATTTTGACATCTTTGACAATGTGCCTTCCCTTTGCAGGAAATAATTTATTCTTCCCTGATTTTTTTCTTCAAAAAGGAATCCGGGATCCGGGGCAACCCGTACAAAATTCCGGGGAAAAAGAAGGGTGAACCCAACAGCCCTATCATCCCAAGCGCTGAAAATATTTGCAAGGCATTCAGTGTAAAAAAAACATCGGAACCTTCGGTAAAAGTTTTAAAAACCGAGAACAGGTGACACAGGATTAAAAGCAATTGAAATCCCAGGAAAACAGACAGCCATTTGGTCATAAAATACTGCCCCGAGAGCACAAACAGTTTTTCGTGGCGCATAATATACCTGATAAACATAATGCCCGCCCATAGCGTATACGCCAGTACCAGGATGGGTCGGCTAAGGTAAACCATGTAAATGGGAAATATTTCAGATAAAAAAGTGAATTTGTATGTTCCAGCAAAACTAACATCCTTAACTATTGCTCTTGCTATTTCAACTTTAAAGGAATAAGATGAAAGTATATAGGGCAGAGAAGCTGTTAAATACACCAGCGCAGGAATCAAATGCAACATGTCAGTTTTCTTCATCCGGGAATTGTCAGTTAAAACACTTCGGATATATAAATATAGTACCGGGCCCGTGAGATAATACAGAAAAGTAAAATTAGTGCAGAAAATACTGATCAGTAATACTGATTGCGAATCTAGCAGGGCATATTGGTTCAGTCCGTATAAACTCACACAGAAAAAGAATGTACCCAGGTAAATGGCCGGTTTATATCTTATAGCGTTAAAACACAATAATACCAGGGAGAGAATTATTCCGGTCAGCGATAAAAAGAGTAGCATCGGCATCAAAATTGGCAGTTGTATATTCCAGTACGATTCCATCGTATTGCCTTGTAATTCAGGCTAACTGAATGGCAAAGATGAAGCATGTTTTAATCGATTGGAATAAAAAGCGGGAAAACTTTGTGTCAAATTCTGCAAATGCTACAAAGTTGTTAAACCGGTGCTGAATCCTGAGTCATTTTAGCCAAAAAAGAACCGGGTGAGACATCTTCAACTTTTTTGAACGCCCTGAAAAAGGTGCTTCGGTTTGTAAATCCGGATAATATACCCACTGCTTCAAGTGTAAGTTCCCCGGTTTTGCCTTCAACCATCAGGCTTTTGGCATATTCAACCCGGCATTCGTTGCAGTAGTCATTGAACGATTGTTGTTTAACTTCCCTGAAATAGTAGGCCAGGTGGTGAGCCGGAAGCTGAATAATATCGGAGAACCTGTTCAGGTTCAGTTCCGGCTGAAGAAAAGTCTGAAATTCCTGCATGCAGGAGTCGGCTTTTTTCTGGATTGCCAATATGTATTCAGCTTCAAAATTAGGTGCGCTTTTTTTAGATTCAACTGAAAGAGAATCCGGTTTTTCTTCCTCATTTACCTTACTATTCGGTTCCGGTATATGGGGTAACCCGTATAAAATCCCAGGGAAAAAGAACGGTGAGATCAACAACCCGATTAAACCTGCACCCGAAAGAAACTGTAAAAAATTGAGAGTGAAAAACACATCTGAACTTTGTATAAAAGTCTTAAATGTTGAAATCAGATACGTTGAAATCAATATAGTCTGAAATAATAAAAAGACAGAAAGCCATTTATTCATAAAATTCTGCTGAGTAAAAACTTTCCGGTTTCCTTTTTGTATTAAATAGCAGATAAATAATCCGATCGACCAAAGCGTATATATAAACAGGTGTACAGGACGACTCAGGTAAACTATATAAATAGGTAATATTTCAGATAACAGTGTGAATTTGTGACTTCCCAAAAATGCAGCATCTTTAACTATTTCTGTTGCAATCTGAACTTTATAGGCATACGAGGAAAAAATGAAAGGTAGAGAAGCGATTAGATATATCATGGAGGGAATAAGGTGAAACAGGTCCGTTTTTTTTAGCCGGGAATTGTCGGTTAAAACACTCCGTATATACCAATACAATACCGGGCCGATAAGATAGTGAAGAAAGGCAAAATTTGTGCAAAAAATACTGACAAGCAAGACCGATTTAGAATCCAGCAAAGCGTATTGATTCAAGCCAAACAGACTTATTAAAAAAAAGAAAACGCCAAGATAAAGTGTTGATTTAAATTTCCCTGCATTATAGGAAATCAGGATTACGGAAAGAAAAATTCCTATCAAGGATAAATATAAAAGCATTTGGGAAACTGGTATTTGTAATTTACAAAATGAAGAACGAATTCATTGAAAAACATAAAGATGGGGGCTGTATTTGCATCCCGCGATGAAAACTGCACTTTCGTCGAAACCGGCTTGCTGATAAGTATTTTACTTTTCATTTGTTGTTTCCGCTCTGCAGTACTTGGCTGCGAAATGACCCGCTAAGAGACGCCAATGAACTTTCTGTCTGGGTTTAAATATAAGAGTAAATAACAAAAAAAAGAAAACATATTTGTGCCAATTTTCAAAATTGTTACAGAAAACCCTGGCTTTATCCTATAAATCAAAGGGTTTCGTGAAAACACACATGGAAAAATACTTATTCTTTTTTTGTGGGTTTTGTAATATAATATTACATGCTGTATTTTACGCTTAGAAATAATGAAGACCCATAGCGTAATTATGACTGAAAATGTAAAGTCTTCGAAATCCTTACTTGGTTGCTTCCTTCTGCAAGCACGACAATACTTAAAATGCATCCATTTATTGTGAAATTAGTCTTGATAAAAACCGGCTGAACAGTTTTTACCCAAATTATGCAATATAAGTTGAAGTCGAACTATTTGGGTCCGTTGGTTTATAGGTTACGATAATACTTAATAGGGGGTTTAATAAATATGAGTATCGGGAAATACAAGAAAGTAAAAAGCGAAAAGAAATATCAGAAAATTGCAGCAACCATGCAGATTGGCTGTCAGCATGCAAAAGCTTGGGATTTTTATAGTTTTTTCATTGTCGCCGAAAAATATTTCCTGCGAAAGGTCTGATTCCACTGCCTAGACCGCATCTCTATCTGCCAACGTAGTTTATAAATAGTGGCATCCATATCAGGTGACATATCAAATAAGGTACTTAAGAATTCAAACTCTCATTTGAGTAATCGGTCGTAGAACCCTGTTTTTTGCAGTGTATGATTGCTTGTGGTGTCGCCATCTTTAACGGCTGGTATAGATCAAAGCAAACCCTTTTTCCGGAACATTTTTCTTTTCGCTCATAGCCTTATTCTCCTTCCGGCCGGACATAGATGGTCTTGATCACGCCGGGTTTACCAAGCCTGGTCCGCGCGCTTATCTGAATGATCTTTTGATCCGAAGACACCCTGAATGCAA
>CAIWMA010000133.1 GCA_903913645.1 uncultured Bacteroidales bacterium
AATCCCCATTTTTGTCATTACCCCGGCTAATATCATAACACCTTGTGTTGGAGCCATGGTGTAAGTTGATGGCTGCCAGGTATGAAATGGGAATACCGGCATTTTTATGGCGAAAGCTATAAACAGCACCCAGAATAACCAGAACTGTGTGTTGGCAGGAATATTCAGTTGACTGAAAGCTGAAAAATCTGTGGTATGCAGACCAGGAGTAAGAGAATACAGGTAAATAATCCCGAACAACAGGAACAAACTACCCGTCAACGTATAAATAAAGAATTTGAAAGTAACATTCCTTCGTCCTTCGCCTCCCCAAAGGAGTAAAATAAAGTAAAGAGGAATAAGCGTTAGTTCCCAGAAAATGTAAAACAGAAACGCGTTCTGTGCCAGGAAAACACCTATAAGTGCGGATTGAGTGAATAAAATCAATGCATAAAGCAAAGGAGTATGCTTCTGTTCGCGTTTCATGCCAGCCATGATAATAAACGGGAAGAGCAGGCTTGTGAGCATAAGCATTATAAGGCTTGTTCCATCGAATCCCAATGCGAAATTTATTCCCAGGAAGTTAATCCAGCTTACCGAAAAACTATTTACCTGAACAGAGAATACCATGCTGATGGTTGCCACCAGATTAACGATTGCTGATGCCAATGCCACCATTTTTACGGTGGCATCATTCCTGAGCAGTAACAGCAACAGGCCTGTTATAAACGGAATCAGAAGAATGAGCAGTACTATCATAGGATTCAGACTATCAGGATAAAAATGATAAATAAAAGGATTCCGGCTACCATAGCAAAAAGGTAGAAACTCATATTCCCTTGCTGCAGTTTACGTAAGAGTGTTCCAACTCGGGCAGTGGTAAAACCAATTTCATCCACTACAGGATCAAGCACCGTGTTTTCAACTTTGTTATAGAAGAAATCAGACAGATAACCGAAAGGTTTCTCAAAAACTGCAGTGTACATTTCGTCAATGTAGAACTTGTTGTAAATCAGTTTGCTGAAAAATGACATTGGTTCTCCATCCTTTGCTGGAATAAATGATTTACTCACAAATGTCCGGTAAGCAAAGAAAATGACAAGTCCCAAAAGTACTAAGGAACCCAGGATCAATCCTATTTCGGTGGAATGACTAAGTTCTTCCGGTGCCTTTGAAACGACGGCGCTTTGCAGGTAAGTACTGAACTTTGAATCTCCTCCAAAAAGAGATGGAATATTTAAAAAACCACCGAATATTGAAAGGACAGAGAGGATTAAAAGTGGAATCGTCATAACCTTTGGAGATTCATGCGGATGAGCACCTGCAAGACGTTGTTCGCCAAAAAATACCAGGTAAAGCAAGCGGAACATGTAGAAACAGGTAATCAACGCGCCGCCAAGTGCCAGGATATAGAGAATTATGCTGTGCTCGAAAGCTTTGCTTAGAATAAGGTCCTTGCTGAAAAATCCGGAGAAAGGTGGAATACCGCTTATGGCCAGTGTGGCAACAAGAAATGTGAAATAGGTGAGAGGCATTTTTTTGCGAAGGCCACCCATTTTTCGTATATCCTGTTCACCGCCCATGGCATGAATAACACTTCCGGCTCCAAGGAATAAAAGTGCTTTGAAAAATGCATGTGTGGTAACGTGAAATACACCTGCTGAATATGCACCAAGTCCCAGTGCCAGGAACATATATCCTAACTGCGAAACTGTAGAGTAGGCAAGAACTTTCTTTATATCATTCTGTTTCAATCCGATTAAGGCAGCTATAATGGCCGTCGCTAATCCAATTACAATTATGACATTGAGTGTAAACGGAGCCAGGTTATACAGAATGCTCGAACGGGCAATCATGTAAATACCTGCCGTTACCATGGTAGCTGCATGAATAAGAGCTGAAACAGGCGTTGGGCCAGCCATTGCATCAGGAAGCCAGGTGAACAAAGGAATCTGAGCACTTTTACCAACTGCTCCAACCAATAATAATAATGTAATTAGTGTGATAACCGGTGCACCAGCCTGGAAACCTAAAGCTTGAGCAAATATTTCCGAAAAAGTTACTGTTTTGAATGTGAAGAATAATAGGATAATCCCAAGAATAAATCCAAGATCACCGATGCGGTTCATTACAAATGCTTTACGAGCAGCATAGTTGTAAGCAGGATTTTTAAACCAGAACCCAATCAGCAGGTAGGAGCAGAGCCCGACGCCTTCCCATCCGATAAACAATACCAGGTAGTTTGCTCCCATCACTAAAAGCAACATGCTAAAGGTAAACAAGTTCATCTGAGCGAAGAAGGAATTCACACGCTCATCATCATGCATATACCCAATGGAATAGATGTGAATCAGTGCCCCGACACCGGTAACAATCAGCATCATCGTCAGCGACAGATGATCAATCAGGAAGGCAAAAGGAATATTCATTCCGCCAATGGAAATCCAGCTAAACAGAGTTATGGTTGCTTCATTTTGTCCGGATGAGCGCAGGATAAAAAATAAAATAACGGATACAAGAAAAGAAAGCAGAACCATTGCACTGGCAATAATTCCGGCCTGGTTATGTTTTAACCTCTTGTTAGCCAGCCCGGTAATCAGAAATCCCAGTAACGGGAAAGCAGGAACAAGCCATGCGAGGTTTATATTTGGAATTTGTTCTACCATTTTAAGCGGTTCAGAAGGTTAATATCCACCGATTCAACATTGCGTTTCATCATTACAACTATCGAGAGGCCGACAGCAACTTCTGCGGCTGCAACAATCATGATAAAAAAGACGAAAACCTGTCCCGAAGGATCGGAATGATAAGCTGAAAAAGCCGCAAGCAACAGGTTTGCAGAGTTAAACATCAGCTCCAAGCACATGAGTATTGCTATAATATTTCGCCTGAATAAGACACCCATCATCCCAATGCTGAACAGCGTAACGCTCAGTATTATGTAATGCTGGAGGGGGATGAGCTGGATGGCGGAAGTAATTTCTTTCATAGTTTTAAGTTATGAGATATGAGTTATGAGTGGTTTTGCTTCGAGGTAATGATTGAACTTCGGAGCATTTTTAACAACTCAATTGCATCATTATTTAAGCTTTCAAATTCTTGTTCATTTATATATTCGGTTGCTTTAAGAAGTTCAAGCCAGTAAACAGATTCGTCACATTCTTTTTGTGAAATACTCAATTTATGAATAAAATCTTTTGAGCTTTCCGCATTCTGAGCTTCTCGGACTAATGCACCAATAGATGTTCCGCTTCTTAAAAGTTGTTTACTCATTACATATTCCTTTTTCATTTCTGTCAGTTGCTCATAAAGCCTTACTATTCGGATGGCGAACAAAAAGCTTTTATCCTTAAGTATGGACTTTCTTTCACTCATAACTCATATTTCATAACTCATCACTAGTATGATCTCGTTTGCCAAACATCACCGCTCCAACCATTGCTGAAATAAACAGGACTGACGATATTTCGAAAGGCAGAAGGAATTCATGGAACAAGGTTTTGCCAACATTGGCAACTAAACCGATTTCGCTGGTGAAAGCATACCGTGGAGTTATTACAAAGGTTTGCCTGGTTGCAGCAATCAGCACCAGGAAAAATATTCCACCGGTTACTACAGCCAAAATCCGTGTTGCTGCAGATTTCTGCGGAATTATAGCTTTATTGAGGTTCAGAAGCATGATCACAAAAAGGAACAGCACCATAATTGCACCGGTGTAAACAATGATGTGAACTACTGCCAGAAATTGCGCATTTAGTAAAATGTAATGCCCGGCCATAGCTATAAAGCAAATAATCAGGTAGATAACATTGTTGATCGGGCTTTTTGAAAACACAACCAACAAGGCGCTGATCACCATAATTGCCGAAAGAAAGTAAAATAAAAAGACCATTATAACTTGGTTTAATTTCAGGTTTATTGATTACTGAGAGTAGTCAAAGTAAGTGCTATTTGTTATGTGCGAATCGTTTGTTCTCCTTGAATTTAAGTACGCTTACAGTTTGCCGTTTCGAAACATCAATTCGTTTGGTTGGATCAAGAGGTTCGACGAGGATATCTTTTCCGTAAACAAAAGGATCACGTTTATACTCAGATGCTACAATACGGTCGGTG
>CAIWMA010000134.1 GCA_903913645.1 uncultured Bacteroidales bacterium
AAACAATAATGTTCGCCAATCTGAAGTCAAAAAGCGAAATATTTTGTACCTTTATACACCTAGAGCACATGGGCCTCATTCAACTATCTGTTTTTTGCTAACGTATTGAAATCTGGTCGCATCTCGGCAAGAATATTGGCAAGAAACTAATAACAAGTTCAGCCTGATTTGTCAATCTTCTGCTCCCCTAATAAAAACTATTTATCTAAACATTCTGGCGTTAGAACTGCTGCCTAAATTATTTATAGGGAATTACCGGAACTTCCCTTGTCGGCTGAATTGAACCTCGGATTTCCTTCTTTAACCACAAAATTCTTTGTGGGCCAGCCATAAGAATCAAAGTTGCTGTCGTGGAAAACAATTAAGCATAATGGCAATCCCGGTTACCTCCGGAACCATCTTACCAAAATCTGGACAATCCCCAATAAGATGAATAAGCCTAATAATACAAGTTACGAATCAAAAATTCTACGCCAAAAAGCGGAAGATCTGTTACAGGAATTGGAAGCAAAAAATCATACACTACCTTCAGAAGCTGATGCACTCAAGTTGATACATGAGCTTCAGGTATACCAGGTCGAGCTCGAAATTCAAAATGAAGAACTCGTGCGCGCCAAAGAAGAGGCTGCAGCAATAGCCAAAGAAAAATACATTGAATTATATGATTTTGCGCCGTCAGGTTATTTTACGCTAACAGCAGACGGCAAAATAATTGATCTGAACCTCTGCGGGGCAGCAATGCTTAGCGGAGAACGATCGAAATTACAGAATATTCCGATTTCTTTTTATATTTCTGAAGATACCAAACCAGGCTTTAAAACTTTTCTCAATAAAGTATTAAGCAGCACTTCCATTGTTACATGCGAAGCAGTTCTATCAGTTCATGGGAAATCACCGATAAATGTTTTCCTTACAGGCAAAGCCATACCAAATGAGGAACAATGCCTGATAAACGTGGTTGATATAACTGAAAGTAAACGGGTGCATGACGCTCTGCACGAGGAAAACCTGAGGCTGGAACTTGCCATGCAGGCAGCCAATATGGGTTGGTGGGAAATGGATATTATAACAGGTAAAATTTCGTTTGGAAAAAGGAAAGCTGAAATGCTGAATTTTCATCCAGAAAAGTTCAGGCATAATAATGATTTTATGGCACTCGTTCATCCTGATGATTTTGAAATAGTGATGAATTCGATGCATGATCATATAGAAGGAATTAAAGAAAAATATGAAGCTGAATATCGAATTTTAAATAGTACCGGCAAGTACCAATGGTTCTATGAAATTGGCTCAGTTACTAAAAGAAACTCAGAAGGCAAACCCTTAAGTGCTGCCGGACTTGTAATTGATATTACAGATCGAAAGAGAGCGGAAGAAACATTAAAAGCAGACGATCTGCGGCACAGGGCTATTTTGCATACTACCATGGATGGTTTCTGGCTGGCGGATATTATGGGGAAGCTGTTAGAAGTAAATGAAACCTATTGCAGCATGAGCGGCTATAGCGAGCATCAATTGCTGACCATGAATATCAGCGATCTTGAAGCAAATGAATCAGTGGGAGAAATTGCTGAACACCTTAAAATGATTATAGCTGAAGGCGAAACCCGCTTTGAATCGAAGCACCGTCGTAAAGATGGAAGTTTTTTATTTGTTGAAGTAAGCGTTCAGTTCCAGCCGGCAGAGAGCGGTCGCTTTTTAGCTTTTATTCGCGATGTAAGTAAACGAAAGCAATCCGAACAGGAATTATTAAAAGCCTTGGAACGCGCTAAAGAAAGCGACCGTTTGAAAACCTCATTCTTAGCAAATATAAGTCACGAAATTCGTACACCTATGAACGGGATTCTTGGCTTTACCGAACTGCTTAAAACACCCGACCTGTCAGGAGAACAGCAACAGGACTTCATCCGCATCATAAAGAAAAGCAGTGACCGCATGCTAAATACCATTAACAACATCGTTGACATTTCGAAAATAGAATCGGGGCAAATGAAGATGTTGCTGACCGAAACCAATATTAACGAACAAATTGAATTCATCTTCAATTTATATAAACTTGAAGCAGAAAAAAAAGGCCTTACGCTTTCATTTTCGACAGGACTGCAAAAAGGCATGGCTGTAATCCAAACGGACCGCCAGAAAATCTATGCAATCCTAACCAGCCTACTGAGTAATGCCATTAAATATACCCAAAACGGCAGCATAGAATTTGGATACAATAAAATTACAGATACAGTGAATGCCGCAACGTATCAATTGCAATTCTATGTGAAAGATACCGGGATAGGAATTCCTGCCGACCGGGTGGAAGCCATTTTTGAAAGGTTTATCCAGGCCGATATTTCAAACAGAAGGGCATTCCAGGGAGCCGGGTTGGGATTATCAATAGCTAAGGCTTATGTGGGGATGCTTGGAGGCAGAATTTGGGTCGAGTCAGAACCAGGAAAAGGGTCCTCATTTTATTTCACTATTCCATACAACAAAGTACAAGTTAGTAAAACCATTCCTGGCAATTCCCTTTTGACTGCGACACTGGCTGATAAAAGTAAAATGCTGAAAATACTGATTGCCGATGACGATGAAATATCGGAACTCCTGATTTCGACTACATTTAAACCTTACAGCAAAGAAATAATAAGAGTACATACCTGTGATGATGCCATTGAAGTATGTCGGATTCAACCCGACATCGACCTGGTTATGATGGATATAAAAATGCCTGGTATCGACGGCTATGAAGCCACCAGTCAAATCCGCAAGTTCAACCAGGATGTAGTAATTATTGCTCAAACAGCTTTCGGCCTCACAGGCGATAACGAAAAGGCCATAGCAGCAGGCTGTACCGATTACATTTCGAAACCTTTGAACCTGGATAATTTGAGGAAGGTGATAATGAAATATTATTGAGAGTGACAAAGATGATAAAGGTTTATAGCACCTTGCAGAATGAGCAGATTTTTTTGAACAGCATTTACAAATTTATTTTATGATGTTGATTTTTTAAAAATTTAGTGTAAATCATCAGTTACTTTTGATTTGTGTGGCTGATACTTCATAAATGGCAGATAAACGATCTATGATCACAGCGAATACATCAGAAATATGCACGAACGCTTCACAGTACTCCGCAAATGCATCAGAGTTTGTTAGCGCGCATTATAAAATCACGGATTGAAAACCCGGAAAAAACATGACTAGAAAATTAGTCTCTTCAATAATTTCATTTCTATTTGTCACAGTCATAATTTTCAGGGAGTCATTATATGACAGATTTTGGATTTTCGCAGGCTTACCAATTTTGGTTTTAACAATTGGAATTCTGTTTATAATATTCTTAAATCTTAAAAAAGACAGGTCTGCATTTTATATTTCTATCATAGCTTTACTACTAGGATTTTCTATTATGATTGTTGAAGAAACTGAAATATTTAAAAGCAGAATTGTTCTTAAAGCTTTGCTTGTTGACGACATCTCGGGTTTAGAACTGACTTTACGAGAGAATTACAAATTTGAACTTTTACCTGAAACATATCTTGGTCGCAAGGAATCAATTAACGGGATAAAATAATTGAAGGGAATAAAATAATATTTTTGAATAAACCTTTTAAGGACAAATCTATTTCTGACACAGTTTACATTGTGAACAACAAGATAATTTTACGCTTTGACTCTGTTGGAAAACCAGATACAACTTTTGCAGATTTCTTTAGAATTGATACATTTGAAAGAAACACCCCGCACTAACAAACGCTATAGCAAATGCGGGTATGCGTGATTGTTGAAACATTTGGAATCTTTATATACATTTCCAGGTAAATCGGGACAGGCTTTGCTGGCATTAAGCTGAGCAACAATTTAGCCCCTCACTTGTTATAACCTGTCCCGTGTAACATGAGCATCAGTCGTTGGCTCCAAGCATAGCAGAAACCGAAAATATTGACAAAATGAGTAAAGAACAGACAAAAGACCTTTTGCAGTTTCTTAAGCCATTTGGTGACGAGATAACAGATTTAGTTATGTGGCTTAGAGACTTTGCGTGGGAGTTATGCCCAAATGCAAACGAATTAATTTATGACAACTATAATGCCGTTGCTTTTGGTTGGAGCCCGACAGATAAAGTCGGACATACGATTTGTTCCATCGCAGTTGGACGTTCAAGTAAGAATATTCATTTTGGATTTTATTGGGGTAATGAAATTTCAGACCCAGACAAATTTCTTTTAGGACAAGGTAATCAATATCGCTACATCCTTGTGACCGATAAGATGAAATTCCCAAAAGAATATATTAAAAAACTTGTCAGCGAATCATACGTAAATTCCCTTACTAAGGTTAAAGACCCAAATCAGGTTATATATGGGCAGACAATTGTAAAATCGATTTCTGAAAACAAACGACCAGGCAAAGTGATGAAAGAAACTAAAACGAATAGTATTTTAAAGCACAAAAAATGAGTGCCAGCAACAAAGGTTATAACAAATGCGGGTTTGCATAATCGTTGAAACATTCGTAATCTTTATATTCATTTCCCGATAAATCAGAACAGGTAGTGCTGATTGACTTAGAGCAACAATTTATTCCCGCACTTGCCATTGCGTCAGCCGTAATGGTAGCATCATCCGCAGTCAAAGCCATCCTGATATCGATTTGATAATGACGGATATCAAAATGCCGGTAATGGATGGCTACCAGCCTCATCAGTCTGCTAAATATTCATGTGGTTATCATTGCACAAAAAGCATTTGAAAAACCAGGCGATTACCAAAGAGCCATTGACGCTGGTTGCAATAAATACATTACTAAACCACTGAACTTAATGCGATTAAACGAGTTGATAAAAAAATATTTTAAATAACTTAAAATTAATTTCGTCTCCTGATTTCTGAAATAGCATATTAGTAAAAGCAGTAAATTCGTGACTCCCAAAAAGTCGTATAGAATGATGAAGAGTTTACTTACCGTGCTATTGTTTTGCTGCACTATTTTAGCTTTTGCCCAGCAAACCGTATATTCCACCCAGCTCAACATTAAATATTACAATGATTCTGCCAACAAGGCAGACCACTATATTAACGACCGCTGTGTTCTGGATATTTATTACCCGGAAAAGTCAAAGGGATTTGCAACCATTGTATGGTTTCACGGAGGGGGCCTTACCGAAGGAAACAAAGAAATCCCACAGGCGCTTAAAGAAAAAGGCGTTTGTATAGTTGCCGTAAATTATCGTTTATATCCTAAAGTTAAAGCTCCAGGATATATTGAGGACGCTGCTGCTGCCGTTGCCTGGGTTTTTAGGAATATAAAAAGCTATGGTGGCGATACAACGCTCATCTTTATTTCAGGTCACTCTGCTGGTGGTTATCTCTCGCTTATGATTGGCCTGGATAAAAAATGGCTGGGCAAATACGATATTGATGCAAACTATATTGCTGGGATTATCCCGTTAAGTGGCCAGGCTATTACTCATTTCACCATACGTAAAGAAAGAGGAATTGCCGAAACGCAGCCCGTAATTGATGACCTTGCCCCACTTTATCATGTACGGGCCGATGCACCGCCTTTGCTATTAATTACCGGCGACAGGGAACTGGAACTGCTGGGAAGATATGAGGAGAATGCTTACCTGGCACGCATGATGAAAGTTGCAGGTCATAAACAAACCAGGCTTATAGAATTGGGTGGATACGGCCACAATATGGCTGAACCGGCTTTCCCATTATTATTGAATGAAGTTCACAGAGTTATTGATTTGAGAAAAAACAAATAATATTTTTAATCCCTTATAGCACAATTATTCAATTCCTATAAACCAGGCATATTGCTATTCCGAAATTCTGTAATTCCCCACAGAAAAAGTATGAAGTTCATCTAATCAAATAGAATATTTCATAAAATGTGATTGCGTTTGAAACATAACCCTTCCTCTTACGTTATGTGACAAATTGATACTTACGGCCTGGCGTTCTTCATAATGAGCTTAAACTTAGCTGAACCGAGATTATTTCTACCGGGTTTTTGATCCTTTGAGCAGAACTCGTTGGGATAGACCCAAGTAGTTGCAATTTAGTACAATGGACCATATACTTTTAAACCTTTTAATCAATATTATTAAATAATTGCAATATCCTGACAGTATAAAATAAAGACCAGATGAGTGCCAACAAACTATTGAATGTTTTGTCACTTGAAGATTCTGTAAAGGACTTCGAGCTTATTTGTACTCAGTTGACCAAGGCAGAATTTAATTTTAATATTACCCGCGTTGAGACAGAAAACGATTTTGTTACAGCATTGAACAATACTGAATATGATATCATTCTGGCTGGATTCAAATTGCCTGGTTTCGATGCATTCAAAGCCCTGCAGCACAGTATTGATATTTGTCCGGATGTGCCCTTTATATGCGTATCAGGAGTTATAGGTGAAGAAACAACCATCGAACTAATTAAAGCAGGTGCCTTAGATTATGTAATTAAGGACAGGCTTAGGAGGCTGCCTTTTGCCATTAACAGGGCACTTGAAGATGCTAGCCGGAAAGATGCACACAAACTGGCGGAAAGAGCTTTGATGGAGAGCGAGCAGAATTACCGAACATTATCTGACTCGGGTCAAACATTAATATGGGCTTCGGGAACAGATACTTACTGCAATTATTTCAATAGCGTTTGGCTCGATTTTCGGGGGGAAACTTTTTATCAGGAGATAGAAAATGGCTTCTCAAATTTTGTGCATCTGGATGATAAAAAGCAGCGCATGGATGTTTATCTGCAAGCCTTTCAAGAAAGAGAAAAATACCGCATTGAGTATCGTTTACTCTATCACGATGGCGAATACCGCTGGATTGAGGAACATGGCAGCCCGCGCTATTCCAGCACCGGCGAATTCCTGGGTTTTATAGGCCAGTGCCAGGATATTAACGAACGTAAACAAGCCGAACTTGCACTCCAGCTAAAAAACGAAGAACTTCAGAAGGTAAACGCCGAAAAAGACAAATTCTTTGCCATTCTTGCCCACGATCTCCGCAGTCCGTTCAACACGCTGCTAGGCTTTACGCAAATTATGGTTGAAGACCTTTCGGAGTTCCAACCTGAGGATATCAAAAAGATGGCACAGGCAATGCGGACTTCTGCAAAAGGCCTTTATAGCCTGCTCGAAAATCTGCTGGTTTGGTCAGGCTCCCAAAGGGGGACAAACCGATTTGATCCTGTACAATTTTCAGTAAAAGACATTATCCTGGAAAACCTGAAATTGATAAATGAATCGGCGCATCTAAAGGACATTGAAATCAGCATAAATATACCGGATGATTTACAGGTTTTTGCTGATGAAAATATGATTGGCTCAACTATTCGCAACTTAGTTTCCAATGCAGTAAAATTTACTCCTAAAACAGGAAAAGTAACGGTTGAGGCAAAATCGGTACCAGGCAACCTGGTTGAAATTTCCATCAGGGATTCCGGGATGGGAATGAGCGAAGCCATGCGAAATAAACTTTTCAAACTAAATGAAAATATAGGACGTCACGGTACGGAAGGTGAACCTACTTCCGGCCTGGGATTGATACTTTGCAAGGATTTCATCGAAAAACACGGAGGTAAAATATGGGTGAAAAGTCAGGTAAATTCAGGATCAACATTTTATTTCACACTTCCTAGCCACACGGAAGTTAATAAGAAAACTATTCTTGTCAGCCCGGTTTCAGGAAACGCTAAAAATATTATTCCCAGAAAGTTGAAAATTCTGATTGCAGACGATGATGAAGCTTCAGAAATGCTTATCTCAATTGCATTAAAAGCTTTTAGCAGGGAAATTTTAATAGCACGAACAGGCATTGAAGCTGTTGAAGTCTGCCGCGAAAATCCTGACATTGATTTGATTCTGATGGATTTCAAAATGCCTTTGATGGATGGTTATGAAGCCACCCGGTTCATACGGCAATTCAATACCAGTGTAAAAATTATTGCTCAAACTGCTTTCGAAAAATCAGGCGATTACCAGATGGCCCGGGAAGCCGGTTGTAATGAATATATCTTAAAACCATTTAATCGTGATTCACTTAAAAAAATGATTGGTACACATTTCGGGATTTAATGAAACTTTTCTGCAGTTTATACTTAAGTTGAACCAGATAAATACTATTCTTGCTTACTAAATTTCAAAGCGTTTCACTTTTTGTATCCTAACTAAAAAAGCGTTTATGTGAAATTTAAAGACTAATTTTATTCCCTTAAAACATTAAACGGAATCTCACATGAAATCAGTTTCTTTCGTGTTTTTATGTGTATTCCCCATCCTTCTGATGGGTCAGAATAATTCAGATAAAACAATCGTCACAGCTGAGCAGGTCATACAATCAATAATTAAAATGACCGCTACTGCATCCATCCCTAATACAGTAGACGTAATAAAAGAAGGTGATCCGTCAACTCCGGTAAAAGGAATAGCAACCTGCATGTTTGCAACCATGGATGTGCTAAAACAGGCTGTTGCTAAAGGCTGTAACCTTATCGTTACTCACGAACCTCTTTATTACAATCATCTTGATGAAACGACGCAGCTGCAGAACGACCCGGTTTACCTGGAAAAGAAAAAATATATAAACGATCATCAGCTGGTGGTCTGGCGGTTTCACGATTATATCCACAGCATTAAGCCAGATGGCATTTTATCAGGAATGACTGATAAACTTGGCTGGGAGAAATTTGCAGTCAAAGATAATCAGAATCAGTTTGTGATGCCTCAAACTACACTTTCAGGATTACTTGAAAACCTAAAAAAGACATTCCCGAATAATTCATTTTATGTTGTAGGAAAGCCTGAAATGAAACTGAAGAATGTCTGGCTTGCGGAAGGAGCGCCCGGCAGCGGTCAGCATATTCAATTGCTGGAAAGAAACGATGCTGATGTTGTGATTACCGGCGAAGCCCAGCAATGGGAAACCTATGAATATACGCGGGATGCCGTGGCTCAGGGCCGGAATAAAGCCGTTATATTTCTCGGGCATATCAACTCCGAGGAAGCTGGTATGATTTTTTGCGCTGACTGGTTAAAGACATTTATCAAGGATATTCCCATCAGTTTTATTGAATGCGGGCCTTCCTACTGGTCGTATTGAAATCCCGGATGTACAAATCAAATACAAATCTTCATCTAACATTCCAGTTATCACAGCTCAATTTAAAAAATCCAACTTCACAATGAAAAAACTAATCATTTTACTGCTTTTTATTAATATGCTTACAAAAATCAATGCCCAGACTGAAACTTTTCTACTGTATCCGAATGGAGCTCCGGGGCTGATAAAAGGAGTTCAAATCCCGGAAGATTCACAAACAACAGACGGAATTACCCTGGTTAAGGACATTACCAAACCTGAACTTTATGTGTATCAGCCCAAAAACAAGACTTCAGATGCTGCTGTTATTATCTGTCCTGGTGGCGGTTACAGTGTGCTGGCAATTGATCACGAAGGCTACGATATTGCAGCCTGGTTCAATGATCGGGGAGTTACGGCTTTTGTTCTGAAAAACAGGCTTCCACAGGATGAATTGTTTGAAAATGCAGAGATCCGACCTTTGCAGGATGCCCAGCAAGCCTTCAGGATTATACGTAAAAATGCCGCCAGGTATGGAATTTCGCCTGATAAAATAGGGATAATGGGATTTTCGGCTGGCGGGCATCTGGCTTCCACAGCTTCGACACATTTCGATACACAGGTAGGTGAAATTACAGATGCAATGGTAAGTGTACGACCTGATTTCTCACTTTTAATATATCCTGTTATTACTTTCAGCACGGTAAATACGCATTCCGGATCAAGGGATAACCTGATAGGTAAGAATCCCACCCAGGAAAAGATAGATTTGTATTCGAACGACTTGCATGTTATGACAAATACTCCTCCGGCTTTCCTGGTAAGCACTGCCGATGATTTTGTTTCGCCCGAAAACAGCATTTTGTATTTTCAGGCCTGCAGAAAAAATAATGTGCCAGTCGAAATGCATATTTACGAAAAAGGCGGACATGGCTATGCGCTCAAGAAAAAAGGATTAGGGCCTGTTGAAACATGGCCTGCCAGGATGGAAGACTGGATGCGGGAGCGAAAACTGATGAAATAGAATTCATCGCTAAGTATTTCTGTAAACATATTACTGGATTAGCGGTTATTTAAGTTTTATAATTTTCAACTTAACGCATAAGGAATAAATACCATCTTTCCACTTCTACCGGATTCAAGGGTAAGTATTAATTTTTTCGTAAAAACAAATTTTTCTATGCTACGTACCATTCTGATTTTGGTTTGCACGTTATTGCTTATCCCAATTTCGGCTGTTTACTTTGATGTGCCCCTGAGTGAAGGCCAGTCGGCAGTGTTAAAAACGCTGATATTCATTTATATAACCATTGCACTTCTGTGTTTTGTTGTTAGCGAGATTTCGCAAAATTACAGCCAGGTTGATAAACTCTGGAGCATAATGCCAATTGTTTACACCTGGTTTGTGGCATACTCATATCATTTTGATGCGCGATTAACTCTTATGGCTGCAGTCGTTACGATTTGGGGAATACGGCTGTCGTTTAATTTTGCACGAAAAGGAGGATATTCCTGGATACCGTGGAAAGGGGAAGAAGATTATCGCTGGGCAATCCTGCGCAAGCAACCACTGCTGAGTTCGCGGTGGGTATGGGCGGCGTTTAACCTGCTGTTTATTTCTTTTTACCAGCAAGGTTTGATTTTGCTTTTTACACTTCCCGCTTTGATCGCAACAGAAGGAGTAGGAAACCCGTTAAGCTGGCTCGATTATTTAGCTGCTTTTCTAATAATTGGACTGGTGTTGATTGAGACTATAGCCGACCAGCAACAATACAATTTCCAAACGGAGAAATACCGACGGATAGCAAAGGGAGAGCCTTTAGGCGATTATTCACATGGTTTTGTGAGAACAGGTTTGTGGAAACTTAGCCGGCACCCGAATTATACGGCAGAACAATCAATATGGTTTGTTTTTTATTTTTTTAGTGTCGCAGCAACCGGCAGGATTCTCAACTGGACTTTGGCGGGCAGCATTTTATTGATGCTTTTATTCCTGGGAAGTTCTGATTTCAGTGAAAAAATTTCCTTTGAAAAATACAAAGACTATTCGGAATATCAGAAACGGGTTAAAAGATTTCTGCCGTTTTAATAAGAATATCTTTGTTGGTTAGCCCTGAGAATACTTAAAAAAGCTCCATCTTTAGTATTTCAAACTTAAAAAAGCTACGGGAAATATCATTTCTGTAGGGCTGAATCTACCATGAACTCTTCGGTTGAATCAATCACAATCATTCCGCTTCCGCCACTTTCGGCCCAGCCAATGGCGGATGGACCGTCAGAGCCATTAGCTCCGTTCCGACCCGACGGGTTTCCAGACCCGCCGGAACCTCCGCGGCCGCCTCTTCCCTGGCTTCCATGCATTCCTCCCGATCCGCCAGAACTTTCGGGCATAACAAGATATTGATATGGACGGGCATCGTCAGTAAGATAGAGCGTGATATTTCCACCATATCCGCCACCACCGCCGAATCCACCGGCACCTCCCCAACCACCATCGCCGCCTACTCCGCCTTCATCCTGAACATTTACACAAACTTCAACTTCTACATCCAAATTTACAACAACATCTACCTCAACCGGAACATCAACTTCTATTTCAACTTCTTTACCTTCACTATTTGTTACGGTTCGCTTTTCCTTTTTTATAATGGTTTGCTTTTCAGTTTTACTCACAATCTGCTTTTCCAGGTGTCTCTCAACTCTTATTTCTCCGTCTCTTCCATTACCTCCGTCACCGCCATCGCCACCCTCACCGCCGGAACCACCAGAGCCACCTACTGAAGAAACTTTCAGGCTACCGCCTTTGGGGTTTACAAGGTAGCGATATTCCTTGTGTGTGCTCAAA
Source organism: uncultured Bacteroidales bacterium (assembly GCA_903913645.1). GTDB lineage: Bacteria > Bacteroidota > Bacteroidia > Bacteroidales > UBA4417 > UBA4417. The sequence continues at coordinate 11,940 of CAIWMA010000134.1, forward strand.
TCCTCAGCAAATACATAGAGCAAGTTGCAGTTAAGTATTGAATCGTAATACAAATCAGCCCAAACCCCTATTTCCGGACCATCGGACCCGAAATCGCCGTTTTGCCCGTTTTGTCCGTCAGTACCGTTCCATCCGCTGGCACCATTTGCCCCTCTTGAACCCGAAAATCCCTTAAACCCTGACATACCGCTCAGAGCCAATTCATACTTATGTCTATAGTCAAGCTGAATAGAAAATGTATCGACAGCAGCAGGATTTCGCAGTGATGTTACGATCAATGAAACCGTGTGCATATAAATTTTGGTGATATCCGGTTCAATGGTGAATTTGCCCTTAGCCCAGTTTACACCGTTTCCTGAAAACTGGAATAAATCCGATTCTTTATTGCTTTTCAGATCATTGTAAACACGCTTCATTCCGTTGTCGAATTCAGAAAGCAATTCTCCTTTAACCTGGCTTCCGGGTACTTTATCGAAATGATTGGTAGGATGGAAAGCAATATGGGTTTCATAGTTTAATGGAAGGATAAGCGCTTTTGCAAGCTCAGGTTGCTTACGCGGATAGGCTTTTATGCTTATTGAACGACCAAAGGATTGTCCTGCCTGATGGTTAACAGAAACACGTCCCGAAAGGAAAGTGCCACCGGAAATTTCAATTTTATAGTTCCACCATAGCATGGAACCATCCTTCATTCCTTTGGTTTTTCTGATCTTCCCGTCTTTGTAATAAGATACGATTCCAATTGAAAATGACTCTCCGGGAAGTATAAGTTGCTGTTTGTCAAATACAATCTGAATAGAATCAATTTTATGTGAAAGACTAAAGGATGAAGCATGTAGATTAAATCCTGAAAACAAGAAAGCTAAAAAGCAGAAAATTTGATGTTTCTTTCCCATAATACAATAAAATAAAGATCCTGAAAACAAGAGATAGATAACAATAATCGTTCCCAAATCAGCAGTTTCGGAAACCAATACAGGGAATTATCGAAATACAATACATGAATAAAAAAAATGGCAGAAATCTGACTGATTATCAAATTCTTGCTATAGACTAATTATACTGACAGGAAGTTCCCGCCAGGTTTATTTATTCTCAGTTAGCCATTCCCTGGCATTTACAAACGCCTCTATCCAAGGAGAAAGCTGATCTGTGATGCGTGCATCCGGATATAAAGGCCACTGCCATGGCAGTAACGAACGCTCCAAATGTGGCATCATCACCAGATGACGGCCATCATCACTCGAAATACAAGCAGTATCATACATCGATCCGTTCGGATTCCCGGGATAACCGCTGAAGGAATATTTTGCTGCGATATTGTATTTTTCTTCTTCATATGGAAAACTGAACTGACCTTCGCCATGAGCTACCCAAATGCCTAATTTTGATCCTGCGAGCGATTTCAGCATTACCGAATTATTCTTAAGGATATCAACCGTCAGGAAACTCGATTCAAATTTCCCGGAAGCATTATGCAACATTTTTGTTTTCAGCTGATGATCCGGGTTAACCAGCCCAAGCTCGATCATAACCTGGCAACCATTACAAACGCCAAGGCTCAGCGTATCTTTTCGTGCATAAAATTTCTCCAGCGCGATACGTGCATTGTCGTTGTATTTAAACGCTCCGGCCCAGCCTTTTGCCGAACCAAGTACATCAGAATTCGAGAATCCGCCAACAAAAACGATCATCCGGATATCTTCCAGCGTTTCGCGGCCACTCATCAGGTCTGTCATATGAACATCTTTCACATCCAGTCCGGCCAGGTGCATGCTCCAGGCCATTTCGCGATCGCCGTTTACACCCTTTTCGCGGATAATGGCTGTTTTGATTCCTGAACGGGTTTTGCGTTTCGGATCAATGCCAAACTGGCTGTATGTACCGGTAAATCCTTCCGGGAAAATAAAATTACGTTCCTGGAATGTGTAATTATCAAACCTTTCTTTTGCCAGTAACTCGCCACTTTGTTTGCGGTCAAGCAGGTATGAAGTGCGGAACCATTTATCACGGCAGGAATGAATATCAAAGGAATACTTATTCTGCTGAAGCGATATGTTGAGCATTTCCCCGGTAACTGGTTTGCCGATTACACAATAATTTATGCCTTTATCATACAGGTAAATACTTACAAAATCGAGGTCATTAACCTGAACCACTATGCCTGGTTTTTCACTGAACAGTAACTTCACAATATCATTTTCACCCAACTCATCCAGGTTAAGATCCATTCCCACTGTATTGTGACTGAAAGCCATTTCCAATAATGTTGTGATTAATCCACCGGCCGAAATATCGTGCCCTGCAAGGATCATATCTTTCTGAATCAGCTCTTGCACCGACTCAAAACAGAACCTGAAATAGGCGGCGTCCTTCACTTCCGGAGTACTTCCTCCCAATTTATTTAAAGCCTGTGAAAATGAACTTCCACCAAGGTTGCAAGCGCTTTTCGAAAAATCGATATATACCAGCGAGGAAGTAAAACTCTGTTTCAGAACCGGGCTGATTACTTTTCGTATATCCGTCACCTCCCCTACTGTCGAGATAATTACCGTGCCAGGTGCCATCACGGTATCGCCACCAGGATATTTCTGTGTCATCGAAAGGGAATCTTTCCCTGTTGGAATATTAATTCCTAATTCAATGGCGAAATCACTTACAGCCTTAACCGCTTTGTATAAACGTGCATCTTCACCTTCGTTGCGGCAGGGCCACATCCAGTTGGCACTTAGCGAAACGCCGCTCAGGCCTTGTTCTATAGGCGCCCAAACCAGGTTTGTAAGCGCTTCGGCAACCGAAAGTATTGAACCTGCTTCAGGATCAATCAATCCTGCAACCGGCGAATGACCGATAGATGTTGCAATTCCTTTTACTCCCTGAAAATCGAGTGCTACTACTCCAAGGTTATTTAATGGAAGCTGAAGCGGACCGGCCGATTGCTGATGCGCAATGCGGCCTGTTACTGAACGATCCACTTTGTTGGTAAGCCAGTCCTTACATGCTACTGCTTCGAGTTGCAGAACCTGCTCAATATAATGTGTTAATTGCGATTGATCGTATTTCGGTTGTTCAAAAACGGATGGTACCGTTTCATCCTGCATAACCGTACGGGGAGGTTTGCCGAAAAAGTATTTTAACGGCAGATTGATAGGAGCATCTCCTGTAACCGGGTTTGCAAAAGAAAAATTCATGTCTCCTGTAATTCGGCCGGCTACATAAAACGGAGCGCGTTCGCGTTCGGCCACCCTTTGCATTTTAGCTACATCATCAGCATGCAACACCAGGCCCATGCGTTCCTGCGATTCGTTGCCGATAATTTCTTTGCCCGATAACGTTGGATCGCCAACCGGAAGTTTAGTAATATCAATAGCTCCGCCTTGTTCTTCAACCAGTTCAGAAAGTGCATTCAAATGCCCGCCGGCACCATGATCGTGAACCGAAATAATGGGATTATCAGTGCTTTCGGCCATAGCGCGAATTGCGTTGTAAACGCGTTTCTGCATTTCAGGATTTGAACGCTGAATGGCATTTAATTCAATTCCGCTGTGGTATTCGCCGGTGGCTACGGATGAAACCGCACCTCCGCCCATTCCTATACGGTAATTATCACCGCCCATCACAATAACTTTGTCACCGGGTTGGGGATGGCCTTTCAGGCTGTCAATTCTTCTGCCATAGCCAATACCACCTGCCTGCATGATCACCTTATCGTAACCATATCTTTTATCGTTTTCGGAATGTTCGAACGTAAGAACCGAACCACAGATCAGCGGTTGTCCGAATTTATTCCCAAAATCGCTGGCACCGTTCGATGCTTTAATCAGGATTTCTTCTGGCGTTTGATACAACCATGGACGAGGTTCATTTTCGGCTTCCCATTCACGGCCATCACCGGTGCGCGGGTACGAAGTCATATATACTGCTGTTCCGGCAATTGGCATAGAACCTTTTCCACCGGCCATACGATCGCGGATTTCACCACCAGAACCGGTAGCTGCACCGTTGAAAGGCTCAACAGTGGTCGGGAAATTATGAGTTTCAGCTTTGAGCGAAATAACAGTTTCAATTTCACGGGTTTCAAAATAATCGGGCTTATCCTGCGTAGCCGGTGCAAATTGTTCGGTAATAGGCCCTTCGACAAAAGCAACATTATCCGTATATGCTGAAACAATGCGGCCCTGATGTTCTTTCGAGGTTTTCTTTATTAACTGGAAAAGACTTTCGGTTTGTTCTATACCATCAATTACAAAAGTTCCGTTAAAAATTTTGTGCCTGCAATGTTCGGAGTTCACCTGCGAAAACCCGAAAACCTCACTATCAGTCAGCTTGCGGCCAAGTTTCACGCTCACTTCATCCAGGTATTCAATTTCTTCGCTGCTGAGTGCAAGCCCTTCTTTTTTACTAAATCCGGCAATATCATTTATTTCAATAATTGGCTCAGGCTGTTTCAGAATGCTGAAAATATCCTGATCGAGTTCTGTGTATAACCTTTGCAACATATGATCATAAACAGCTTGTGTATTAGCAACTTCAGTTAATTCCTCTATGCGCAGTATGCCTACGATACCCATATTCTGGGTTATTTCAACGGCATTGGTACTCCACGGTGTGATCATTTCGCGACGCGGCCCAACAAAAAACCCGGCCATTTTGCTTTCGCTCATTTGCCGGGCATCACCAAAAAGCCATTCCAGCTTTGGGACATCATTCCTTGTTAATGATGATTGATGGTATACAGCGTACACCGTTTTGTCTTTACGAAAGAAGTGAATCATGCCGGATAGGTTTTTCGTGTGCAAAGATAGGAAATCCAAAAGAGTGTTCGGATTATCTTTATTTTTTTCATCATGGAGACACAGATTACATAGAGATACTCGTAATAATAATATTTCTCAGTGGTCCTCTGCTTCCTCCTTGCCTCCCTGTTTATCGTTCAGAACTTAGGAACTAAAATCCGAAATATTACAAATGACTGATATTCATGCATTCTTTAACATTTATAATACCCGGGCACTATTTTAAGATTATGTGTTTATCTTTGCACAAAACCGTAGTATGAAGATCGCAGTTTTTCCAGGTTCTTTTGATCCAATCACACGGGGCCATGAGTCGATATTAAGACGTGCTTTACCCTTGTTCGATAAAATTATAGTTGCTGTTGGTGTAAATTCTGACAAAAGCGGTTATTTCCCTGTTGAAAAAAGGCTTGAATGGCTCAATCAGACTTTCGGAGATTTACCTCAGGTAAGTGTTGAAAGCTACAACGGGCTTACTGTTGACTTCTGCACCAAAATGGATGCTTCCTATATTATCAGGGGGCTGAGAACATCTGCCGACTTTGAATTCGAGCGTGGCGTGGCACAAGTAAACCTGAAACTCGTGCCGGATATTGAAACCGTATTTCTGCTGGCGCTACCTGAATATGTGATGGTTACTTCCTCTATTGTTCGCGAAGTGCATAAACACGGCGGTAATATCGACCAGTTTATACCTGAACAACTTTCTATTTAATCCAGGCTTTCACCGCTTTCCTCTTCTGGTCTTTTGAAGAATGTAAAGTGAATTTTTCCATACTGGCGTTCCTCGGCAAAAAAAGGATGCTCCTTAAAGTTAAGTCGTTTATCGTGTTCCATGATGAACCAGCCGTCATCAGCAAGCCATTTGTTTTCGAAAATCAAAGCTGGAACCTTTTCACGCTCTTCAAGATCATATGGAGGATCGGCAAAAATTACATCATAGCTGCCGGCCGGCCTGGCAAGAAAAGCAAATACATTTGCCCTTATGGTCGATAAATTACTGAATTTCAAATCAGTAATCATTTTTGATATATACTCAACACAACGGCCGTTTACATCTATACTTAAAACGCTTATTGCACCTCGCGAGGCAAACTCCATTGAAATGTTTCCAGTTCCGGCAAAAAGATCAAGCACTTTTACATCTTCGAAATCAATGCGGTTATTGAGGATATTGAATAAGCTCTCCTTAGCCATGTCGGTTGTCGGCCTTACAGGTAAACCCTCCGGACGAAGTATTCGGCCTTTATGACTTCCGCTTATTATTCGCATATTGGTATATTGAGTAGGTTAAAGTATCTGTGCAATGCTACTCCTGCAAACGATTCTCCATATTTCAGATCATCCGGTTTCCCGACAAATTGCAATGATTCGCAATACATTTTCAATTGTGTATAGATTACAGAGTTTTCTTCAATATCACCCATTAGGGTTACCTTTTCTTCCGAAGGTGCAAAACCAAGCTGCTCAAGCACAAAAATCACGTAGTACAAAACATCCGAAGGTGCCGAATATTTAAAAGTATTCAGATATAATAGTCGCTGTCCCTGGATAAGTGTGATCTCAAAAAAGCCAGGATAAATGTTGATAAACACCTGTCGTTCAATTAACAGTGAATATCGATGCAGAATACCTTTCACAAAAACTGCGGCAGCATTTCTCAAAAATGAACCAGGGAAAATTGCAGTACAGAATTCCGGAATATATCTCGGGATAAGGATTGCAGTGACCGGACCGGAATCAAAAACCGGTTCAACCAAAATTTCTTCAAAGGGGCTAACAGTATGGGCAGCAGAAATAATATTCTGAATATTCCCTTGATCTGCAAATTCATGGGGCGCTATGGTATTTTTTTGCGAAGCAACAGCAATGTCAATACGTTGAAAAGCCATTTGAGTTAATTCAACTTTTTTGAGCTCTTCAAAATACTCATTCCCGCTGGCTGGCCAGCCACCTGTTTCGTTTTGGTGAGCAATGCTGCTATTTAGCTTGCAGACAAGCATTTTCATTACTCTTTGCGAAACAACATGGGTAACCAAAAAAGAAAATCCATCCTGGCAGAGCAGTATAGACAGCCTGTAATTAAATCCCTGAGTAGGTTCAAACTGCGGATCAACCTGATTAAGAATACATTGCAAAGGATATATGGTATTATGATATTCCCGATTCCCGTAGATAGAAGCTTCCGTTATGGAGCCTACCTTTAGTCCGGGGAATTTCGATTTATCTTCCAGTTCTTTAACTCTTTTAATAACCAGTTGTTTATCAATACCTTTTGAAGAATTTCACATGTACTGATACTTCGAAAACTGCAACTTCCCTGCCGTTTTGGTTATTTTTTTGGAATAGCAGTTTTTCGATATCCTAAACGCGTAATAACCTACTGATTCCCCCAACAAGTGTACAAATGTATGACATTTTTGATTCTATCCTTTGTGGTTAATCAAAAACACATTCCGCAATGTGCTGTTTACCTGTTGATGAATAAGGTTAATTATCAGAAAAAACAGTAGAATCATGGTCCCTGCAAAATGTTTTTGAATCGGGGTTCAAAAACAGGGTGATGAACATTCCAGGTAGTGATTAATACAGTGAAAATCAATTGTTTTACATATTTGCATTTTTTAACAAATCTGAAAGTGCTGTTGCTGTAGCCTTTGGAACAGTTTTTGGTATTTAGTATCACAAGAAGATATACTACAAATGCATTATTATGTATATTTGCAAGTGAATCTGTAGCCGAAATTATTAACATAACTCTAACAAATCGATGAAAAAGACTCTGATCCTGGCATTTGCCATAACTATTCTTACCACCTTTTCAGGGAAACATTTGCTTGCACAAACCAAAGAAGAAGCCGGCAATGCATTTAATGCAGCTCTTGAACTTTCCAAAACCGATATATCTGGCGCTATTGTTAAAATGCAGGATGTATTAAAAATGTGTGCAACAGTAGGTAAAGAAGCCGACTCGCTTAAGATTAAGATTACCACGGTTATACCGGTTTGGCAATATAACATTGGAAACAATTCACTGAAAGATAAGAATTTTGACCAAGCACTTACGGCTTTCGAAAAAAGCAATGATTTTGCTATTACTTATGGTGATAAAAATATCGAAGACAAGTCAGAAGCCCAGTTGGTAAAACTTTATACCGTTAAAGGCAGCACTTTATTAAAAGCAGAAAAGGCTGATTCGGCTATACTCTTTTTAGATAAAGCACTGAAGCTAAATCCTGAGTATTGCAAAGCTACTTTCACAAAAGGACAAGCTTTCAAAAAGAAAGGCGACAATGCTAAGATGACGGAAATCATGGAATTAGCCATTACCTGCGCAACCAAAACCAATGACACTGTTATTATTAAAGCCGCAAAAAACATGATTGGCTCCAACTTAAATCAGGAAGGTACCGCTGCTTATAATAAAAAATCATATGCCGAAGCTGTAACAAAACTTAGCAGCGCACTTACTTATGGTTACAAAACCAAAGACCTCTACTATGTGCTTTCCTCATCCAATAATGGCTTAAAGAAATATGATGAAGCTATTGAATCGGCCAACGCAGGAATTGCAATGGAAGAACAAACTGATGTAAAACTGGCTCGTTATTATTGCGAGATTGCTAAAGCCTATGAAGGGAAGAAAGATATAGCAAATGCATGTACTTTTTATAAGAAATCCGCATTTGGATCGTTCGCTGCATTTGCTAACGACAAGATAAAGAATACGTTAAAATGTCAGTAATAGAATTTATATTTTGATAAAAAGCCGGTTTTTCCGGCTTTTTTTATGCCTGTTGGTCAGATTTCAAAAATGCCATGAAATTTTTATTTGGGATTTTGTCCGGTCGTCCTGTCAAAATCAGGAATTTCTTCAATAAAAACGTATTGTTTATTTTCATAATCTATGCGGCATGTATAATGTTCCATGCCATTGGATATAAGAAAATACTCAGCCTTTAACAACATGTTATAACGGGCTGCCTGGTCGAACGTCTTTTCGGTTATCTCCACCCCTGGCGCTTTGCATTCGACAAGCATGAAAGGATTTGCATTTCGGCCGAAAACAACCAGATCGAATCGTTTTGGGAGTTTATTGAGCATTAGTTGTTTCTCGACTCCAATTATGGAAATCGGGTAATTTTTAATAAAAGTCAGATAAGAAATAAGATGTTGACGTACCCATTCTTCGGGTGTAAGCGTAACATATTTATGACGTACCGGATCATATATTTCCTGCCGGTTATTTAAGTCACGCAGTTTAAAATCGAAATGTGGAAAGTTTAATTTCAGCATTTTTCAGTATTTCGGAAAAATCATACCCGAAACCACTGCAAAGATGACTAAAAAATCTAAATTTGCCTGTAATATTAATTTATCTACAAATCAGGATGAGAACAAAGAAAGAAATAGTTGAAAACTGGTTACCTCGTTATACAGGAACTGCAATCGAAGATTTTGGAGAATATATTTTGCTGGTAAACTTTAGCGCATATCTCGAAACATTTGCCCGTCTTAACAATGTAGAAATTAAAGGCCGGGAGCGGTCGATGCCAAGTGCTACTGCTGGTAATATTACAATGATAAGGTTTGGAATGGGAAGTGCCAATGCTGCTACAGTCATGGATTTGCTTAGTGCAATCAATCCGAAAGCTTGTTTGTTTTTAGGAAAGTGTGGCGGGTTGAAACATATAAATGCCCTGGGTGATTATATTTTGCCAATTGCAGCTATTAGAGGTGAAGGAACCTCCGATGATTATTTTCCTCCTGAAATTCCTGCTCTTCCGGCATTTAATCTGCAGAAAGCTATTTCTACTACCATCCGGGAAATGGGGCTTGATTATTACACCGGGACTGTTTATACTACCAACCGCAGGGTTTGGGAACACGACGATGAGTTTAAACTGTACCTGCAGAAAACAAGGGCCATGGCGATCGACCTTGAAACAGCTACTATATTTGTTGTCGGATTTTCTAATGCCATTCCCACAGGAGCATTGCTGTTGGTTTCGGACCAACCTATGATTTCGAGCGGTGTCAAAACGGAACAAAGTGATAAAATCGTTACGGAAAATTACATGGAAAATCATGTAAAAATAGGGATTGAGTCGTTAAAGCAGCTTATTGAGAAACGTGTAACTGTTAAACACCTTAAATTCTAAGTTTTTTCTCACATAGTGTATCGTAAAGGCAACAATGACATCAACATATTTCCAGTTAGTTAAGGATTTTCAGAAAAGGTCGTTCGTCAATATTTATCTCTTCTACGGAGAAGAGCCCTATTATATTGATGAATTGGCTGATTACCTGACGGATCATGTTCTGACTGATGTTGAAAAGGATTTTAATCAGACCGTTCTTTATGGCCGCGACTCATCTACGGCAACAGTAGTAAATTGCTGTAAGCAGTTCCCGATGGTTGGCGAAAGACAGCTGGTAGTGTTGCGCGAGGCCCAGGATATGGATCTGAAGAAGGAGGAAAACCTTAACATGCTGCTGGCATATATTAATCGTCCGCAGCAATCGACTGTCCTGGTAATCTGTCATAAATACAAAGCGCCCCCAGCAAAACTGCTCAAGGCATTAGTTGCATCCGAAAAAGCTGCAACCCTTGAATCGAAAAGAAAATACGAGAACGAAATGCCTGGCTGGATCACCACACAGGTAAAAAGCAGCGGATATTCCATTTCGGATAAAGCGGCTCTGATGCTGGTTGAATTTCTGGGTAACAACCTCGAAAAGATAAATAACGAATTAGGAAAGCTATATATAAATCACCCCAAAACAAAGGTGATAACTGAAGATGTAATCGAAATGTATATTGGCATAAGCAAAGATTATAATATTTTCGAGTTTCAAAAAGCACTTGCAAAAAGAGATATTTTGAAAGTTAACCAGATCGCGCATCATTTTGCGCTGAACCCTGGTGAAAATTCAATTTTCAAAACTATCCCCATGCTTTTTACCTTTTTTAGCAAAGTGCTGCTAATGCATTCCTTGCCCGACAAATCGGAAAGCTCCATAATGAGTAAAGCTAAACTTACCCCTTACAACAAGAATGATTATTTTGATGCCTACCGCAATTACAATGCAAAAAAAGTGCAGGATATTATCGGTTGGCTTCGCGAATGCAATATCCGGGCATTAGGCATCGATAATTACTCGGCCGACCAGGGGGAACTTTTGAGGGAATTGGTTTTTAAAATTACGCACTAATTTATTGGAGTGGTGACAGAGAGACTGGGAGACTAAGAGAGTGGGGGACTGGGAGAAATCAGAATTAAAAATTAAAAGTGTCATATTAATGTGAAAGATAAAAAAAGGCGATTCCTTACCGGAATCGAATCGGCGCTCAAACATTGTAATATAATGTTTGAGCGTTTTAATTTTCAATTAGTTATAATATATTTGATTGAAGGATTTTAATATAAAATTCGTATTTTTACACTCAAATCTTCTACATTTCTTCTACACTTTTTTAGTCGAAACCTTTATGAATGCAGCACATTATAAAATATTACTCCGCGAACTTTCTACACGAAAAGACGGGAAACACGCTATTTATCTATATTGTTTGATAAATGGTGCAAAAAAGTATTATTCACTAAAGTGCTTCGTTGAGCCATTGAACTTTGACCTGGTTACCCAGAGAGTAACTAAAAAAGGATCTGATTATATAACAATCAATAAAAAAATAGAACA
>CAIWMA010000135.1 GCA_903913645.1 uncultured Bacteroidales bacterium
AAAACTGCCATTTTCCGGTTGGCATAATCTATAATCCGGGCTTTTTTGGCAAAACGCATACCAGTTGGAGATGTATTCGGATAGGGAGTCATTCCCGGGCCCAGAATGCAACCTTCGCAACAAAGAAGATGCAGGTGATGTCCTTCGAGATTGCCTTGGGCAAATTCACGCAAAGCATCCTGGAAATTGGCTCTTCCACCTGCAACCAGCACATTCTCGCTCAGTATATCTTCATTCACCTCCATGGTATTCAATAAGCCATGGCTCAACGGGAATATTGCTCCACGTCCGCCTAAAGGAGGATCAAATTCAACCGGGCATATTTTTGCAGGATTTATCCGTGCATTTTCCATCATCTCACGTAATTCGCGAAAGGTGAGAGCTGCATCTATTTCTTCCGATTCAGCTTTTTTTGCCAGGCATGGACCTATAAAAACCAGTTTGGCATCTTCACCAAACTTTTTGCGTACAACTCTCGCCATTGCAACCATAGGAGAAACAACGGTAGCCAGTTTTTTTGTCAGCTCAGGTTCGTACCGCTCAATGTAGGCTACAATAGCCGGGCAGTCGGATGAAATAGCAGGTAATTCAAGATTAAGTTGTTCCTTATAATACCTTGCTACCAGATCAGCACCAAAGGAAACTTCGGTTACATGACTGAATCCGAACGACTTAATAATTCCAACCAGTTTTTTGTGATCATCAAGTTCATGAAACTCGGCAGGGAAACTTGGAGCCACCAGGGCAATGACTTTCGGGTAAGTGGAAATCAGCTTTTTAACCTGTTCTATCTCTTTATAAAAAATCTTAGCTTCCTGGCTGCAGACTTTAATACAGTTTCCACAAGCTATGCACCTTGCAGTAATTACCTCAGCCTGTCCTCCTGCTATTCGAATCGCTTTTGCCGGGCATTCACGAACACAGGTATAGCAAACCCTGCATCTTTCCTTTATGGTAAAGACCAGCTTTTTATCAGTTTCCTGATTTGAAGAAGATGTTATGCCGGGATTCATTTTTTTAGGAATTAGGGGTTTAGGAGTTAGTTTTTAGGGGTATGGGATTAGGGTTTCAAGTTTGAGGGTTTCAAAGTTTCAGTGTTTCAGGTTATTGACTATTTTCCATTAACTATTTTCCATTAACCAATTTCAATTAACTCTTTTCCATCATCGCTCCATTTACCGCATCACTTCTCTTTCCTCATACGAAGTATAAAGATGCATGTGGCTTAGTTCACTGCCTGGTTTTTTCAAAAACGACTGATAAACGGCTTGCAACGACGCATTTTGATGCGCAAATCTGTTGGCTTCCTTTTCATCCAGTTCATAAATTGATTTAGCCCTTGCTTTTATATTATTATTTTCGGGATGAATAGGTTGGCCTCCACCGCCTACGCAACCTCCTTCACAAGCCATTACTTCAATATAATGAATATCCGTCCGGCCTTTCTTTATTTCTGATATCAAAGGCTCGACATTTCCGATCCCATTTACAACAACAAAGCCAAGCTTAAATTCTCCAATTTTCACGAAATACTCTTTCCTTCCTTTGCCAGATCTGAGTTCCTGAATCTTAAGCTGGGTGGTTTCTTTTCCTGTAATCAGAAAATGGAGCGTACGGATAACAGCTTCGGTAAGCCCGCCACTTACAGCAAGCATTTTCCCTGCCGAACTGCGCGACTGGTAAGGCTGATCAGACATTTCTGGTTCAACCTGCTCAATATCAATTCCATTTAAACGGATTAACCTTGCCAGTTCACGCGTAGTAAGAACAAGGTCAACATCGGTAATTCCTTTGTGAGTCATTTGCTCGCGCTGTGATTCAAATTTCTTTGCGATACACGGCATTGCAGAAACGGAATAAATATCATCTGCCGACATTCCGACTACAGGAGCAAAATGATTGGAAACCAATGCACCAAGCATTTGTTGCGGTGATTTACATGCTGACAAATTTTCAAGGTGATCCGGATGGGTTTGTTCAGCATATTTAATCCAGGCAGGGCAACAACTTGAAAACATTGGAAGTGATTTGCCTTCTTTTAAGCGGTTGTAGAATTCAGTTGCCTGCTCCGTAATCAGCAAATCAGCACCAAATGAGGTATCGAATACAAAATCGAAGCCAAGTTTCCGCAGAGCGGCATACATTACACCTTCAATATCTTTACCTGCACGCAAACCAAATTCTTCGGCAAGTGTTACCGAAAGCGTCGGTGAACATTGAATAACTGTTTTAACTGCAGGATTATGAAGTGCATCCTGAAGTTTGGCCGGATATTGTTTTTCAGCCAGAGCACCGGTTGGGCAGACAATTACACATTGTCCGCAATTTATGCAGCTCGAAAGGTTCATCCCTTTATTGAAAGCTGGTCCGACCTGTGTTTTATTTCCCCGCCCGATAAAATCAAGAGCCGTTATCTTTTGTATTTCCTCACAAACCCTGATGCACCTTCCGCAAAGAATACATTTAGCCGGATCGCGTAATAAACTCGCACTTGAAGGATCGGTTTTATATTTATTTTTCTTGCCGTAGAAACGGCGTTCCCTTACATTCAGATCTTCAGCAAGTTTCTGCAACTCGCAATTTCCATTGCGTTCGCAATACAGGCAATCGTCGGGATGGTTGCTAAGCAATAATTCGGTATTTGTTTTGCGGGCCTTGATTACACGGGGAGAATGAGTTCGAACTTTCATCCATTCCTCTACAGGATGCGAACAAGCTGGTATCAATCCCTGCCTGCCTTCGACTTCGACCACACACATCCGGCAAGCGCCTGATGGCAGCAAATCCTTGATATGACAAAGAGTTGGAACTTTTATTCCGTTCCTCTCGAGTGCCATAAGCAAAGTATCCTCGCGCTTGGCTTTAATGGTTTTACCGTTTACTTCTATATCGAATAACATAAGTTTTTGATAAAATCAATTTTTATTAAATGTGCTGATTTATTAATGTGCCAATTCCACGCTATGCTTTGAATTTGTTTTCAAGTTCAATTACACATACATATTATCACATTTTCAAATTAGCAAATTATTTCAATTTAACAGCTACAAACTTGCACACATCAAAGCAAATTCCACAACCAATACATTTTTCTTCGATGATAAAATGGGGTTGCCTGGGTTGACCGACAATTGCATTGGATGGACATTTGCGAAGGCAAGCAACACAGCCGATGCATTTATCCACATCTATGTAGAACAGGCGCAATTCCTTACAAACCCCAGCCCTGCATTTACGATCGAAAACATGCTCTTCGAACTCCTCCCTGAACCATTTCATAGCACTCAGAAGTGGATTTGGAGCAGTTTGGCCTAAACCGCACAAGGAAGTGTCCCTTATTACTTCGGAAAGATCAGCCAACTGAATTATTCCTTTAAACCTTTCGAGAACCTCAAATCCGGATTCCCCGGTTGGTCTGCGAGTGATATTTTCCAGTATTTCATGAATGCGCCTTGTGCCTTCGCGGCATGGAATACATTTTCCACAACTTTCTTTCTGCAGAAAATTCATGAAAAATTTGGCGATATCTACCATGCAGGTATCCTCATCCATTACAATCATTCCACCGGAACCTATAATAGCGCCTTCGTTCCACAACGATTCGTATCCAACTGTGAGATCGAGTTGTGATGCCGGAAGGCAACTCCCTGATGGTCCACCAATCTGAACTGCTTTAAAATCCTTGCCATCTTTTACTCCACCGGCAATTTTGAAAATAATGTCCCTGATTTTGGTACCCATCGGCACTTCAACTAGACCTGTGATCATGGCTTTACCAGAAATTGCAAATACCTTGGTACCTCTTGCTTCGGGAATACCAATTTCATTAAAATACAAAGGTCCATGACGAAGAATAAAAGGAATATTTGCCAGTGTTTCTACATTATTTATCACGGTAGGTTTACCAAAAAGACCTTCAATGGCAGGATATGGCGGTTTCGGCCGAGGCATGCCACGTTTACCTTCAATGCTGTTGATCATGGCTGTTTCCTCACCACAAACAAAAGCACCAGGCCCCTTTACCAATATTATATTAAAATCAATACCACTATCGAAGATATTGTACCCGATGAATCCATATTCCTTTAACTGATTTATAGCCTGGTTGAGCATAAAATAAGCCTGACTGTATTCATCCATCACATAAATATATGCTTTGGTCGCGCCTATTGCATATGAAGTAATTGCTATTCCTTCAAGCAGCAGATGAGGATCGCCTTCAATAACAGCTCTGTCCATAAACGCTCCCGGATCACTTTCAGCTGCATTGCAGATCAGGTATTTCTGGTCACTCACTGCATTATGAGCCATCATCCATTTTTCGCCGGTGCGGTAACCACCGCCTCCCCTGCCTCTTAACCCACTCTGATCAACTATATTACATATTTTTTCACCCGTATAATTGCGTATGCATTTCAGGTAAGTCTGATAACCACCGCGGGCTATATAATCGGTAATTGAATCAGGGTTGCTGATGCCACAATTTGCAAGTACAACACGATGCTGCAATTTAAAAAATGGCAACTCATTGATTAATGGCACATTATCCCATTTGTTATGGCGAACATTATTGAACTGACCCAAAACATATTCAAATGGAACTTCACTGTTGAAAATATCATCCAAGAGGGATTCAACCAGGTCATCCGTTATATTCCTGAAAGATATCCTTGCTTTTCCCGGAAGTTGAATATCAACGAGAGGCTCATACGAACAAAGCCCAATACAGCCAACCTGTACAACTTCGGCATTTATATTTTTCTCTTCCAGGTACTTGTGAATGGATTGAAAAGTTTCGCTGGCTCCGGCAACTTTCCCACAAGTTCCTGAGCCAATATAAACTACAGGTATATTAACTGTATCATGCCGTATAAGCGACAGTTTATCAGTCACTTCCCGCTGATTTACATCAGCTTTGGCTGCAAGTACTTTTTCAATGAGAAATTGTTTCTCGTCCATGGAGTAAAGCCGGAGTTAAAAAGTATTTCTGTAAATATTAATTATTTGAGCAATGTCCTGAATCGCAATTGTAGTCTTGAATTCATCATTAACATTCATCACCGGTGCCGATCCACAAGCTCCCATGCAACTGACAGCTTCAAGGCTGAAACGACCGTCCCGCGACGTCTGGCCTTCTTTAAGATTGAGAACCCTTTCTACTTCCCGCAAAATACCAGACGATCCATGCATATGGCACGAAGTTCCACGGCAGACTTTGATGTGGAACTTTCCTTTCTGAACAAACCTGAACTGATCGTAGAAAGTTGCAATACCATATACTTTGCTGGAAGGAAGCTTTATATGTTGTCCAACTTTCAGTATTGCTTCTTCATTCAGATACCCAAATTCAATTTGAATATCCTGAAGCAACGGTAAAAGTGATTCGCGAGATCCTGCTTTATACCTGCTGATAATTTCGTCGATAGAAGCCTGCATATGCTAATGAAAAATTTAGTTGTCATATTGCCGACTACAAAAATAATGTATTGGTTTTTAATAATCAGTATTTATTGTGAAAATAATAACACTGTTATTCTTTTAACAGTTGATTTTGATATCCAAATATATCTATATTTGTTTTCTGAATGGAACTTTGTTCCGATTCAGTTTAGAAAAACAGAATATCTGAACAATGGAAATTAAAAAGCAAGAAGTTGTTATTTGTCTTGGAAGTTCATGCTTTGCCAGGGGCAACAAACAATTGGTGAAGATTGTAAGCGATTACCTTCGCGACAAAAACCTATTGAATGAGGTGCGATTCCATGGGGAAAGGTGTTTTGGACAGTGCGCCGTTGGTCCATCACTCAAACTTGATGGAATTATTAAGGAAAGGTTAGATGAAGATTCGATTATTGCTGTGCTTGATGAGTTTTTTGAGACGGTCGCAAAGTGAGTTATGAGTAATGAATTATAAGTGTTGGCTATATTTCACCTAACACCAAATCTATTTCTACAAGACCGCTTTAAAACATCAAATAACAGCAAATTAGAAATCAGGAAGAAAATTAAATTTAAAAAAGATGCAAGCACCTCTCGTATTTATAGAAGAAGATAAATGTAAAGTTTGCTATGCCTGCATCCGGGTGTGCCCGGTTAAAGCAATTGAACTCCGGCCTTCAGGAGATAAGCCATACATTAATCCCGATAAATGCATCGGCTGTGGAAGCTGTCTTGAAGTTTGTTCTCCCGGAGCCATTAAATATTTTGATTCCAAACCTGCTGTAAACGAATTACTTAAATCAGAATTTAAAGTTGCAGCATTAATTGACCCCAGCATTTCCGCTGAATTCGACGATATTACTGATTACCGCAAGTTCGTTAGAATGCTTCATGAAATGGGTTTTACCTATGTTCACGATGTAGCTTTTGGAGTCGACTTGGTTTCCAAAGAATATAACGAGCTGGTATCAAACTTTTTAGGAAAATATTATATTCTTGCCAATTGCCCTCCTATTGTTGCATTGGTTGAAAAGTATTATCCACAATTAATTGACAACCTCGCTCCTATTGTAAATCCGATGATTGCCAACACCAAAGTGTTGAGGGAATTGTATGGCAACGAAATAAAAGTAGTATTTATAGGCCCTTGTATAGGAGCTAAAGAAGAAGCAGACCGGTTCGGAGATGATGCAAAGGTCGATGAGGTACTAACCTTCGCTGAACTTAGGGAAATGTTCGATCAGCATGGTATTAAGGAGAGCACCATTGAATTTTCCGAGTTTGACGAACCTCGGGGGTACAAAGGATATTTATACCCGATCAGTACAGGTATTATCCAGGCTTCAGGACTTAACCAGGATTTGTTATCGGGAACTGTAGTTACAGCCGATGGAAAGGACAGGATACTTGCAGCTATGAACCAGTTTGAGCAAGGCATAGATTACATCCAAAAGCATTTCAACATGTTTTATTGCGAAGGCTGTATGATGGGTCCGGGGATGAAACCGGGAGGAAAAAAATACAACCGGCAAACTCTGACACGGGTATACGCTGCAAAAAGATTGAAGGATTTCAATATGGCCAGGTGGAACCGCGACCTGAAACAATTTCAGCATCTTGATTTCAAACGTGATTTTAAGGCTAACAACCAACGCTTGCAGGATCCTCCGGAGGAAAAGATTGAAGAAGTTCTAAAAATTATTGAAAAAACCAGCAATGGAGAGAACCTGGGATGCAAGGCTTGCGGATATGAAACCTGCCGTGACTTTGCCATTGATGTTGCAAATGGAATTACCAGGCCTGATATGTGCATTATGCATTCATTAAAAAGCAAGCAGGAATACATATATTCATTAAAACACAGCAATGAAAAGCTTGCCAAAACACAGCAGGCATTACAAAACTCTGAGAAAAGGGCTTTGGCTGAAAAACAGTTAGCACAGGAAGCACTGGAAACATCACAGACCATGTTGCATAAGCTTCCAACTGCTGTAGTAATTGTGGATGAAAATTTAAAGATTATCGGGTCAAATGAAAGTTTTGTAACCATTTTAGGCGAAGAAGCGGCTGAAATAAATGAGATTATTCCAGGTCTGCTCGGCGCCGACCTTAAAACCTTGCTACCGGTTCAGTTCTATAAACTGTTTGCGTATGTTATCAGCAGCAATGATGATGTGATCGGGCGCGATGTACATTTAAACGATAAGCTTTTGAATGTCACTATTTTCAGCATCAAGAAGAATAAAATCGTAGGTGCAGTTATCAGGGACATGTATATGCCTGAAGTGCGCAAAGAAGAAGTAATAAATAGGGTAACCGAAGTAATTGAACAAAATCTGGACCTAGTGCAGCAGATTGCATTCCTGTTAGGCGAAGGAGCGGCGAAAACCGAAAAAATGCTTAATTCAATAATTGAATCGCATAAAAGTAAGGAGTAGGGAAACTGGCAATTGGAAGCTGGAAACTGGTTACTAGTGACTGGAAACGGGTGACTGGAAACATGAAGTTGGAAATCTGAAACTTGAAACAAAAAAAAATAGCAATACAATAAAACTTTGTAAAATAAAGAAATGATTGAAGGGCAATTTTATGTAGAAGTTAATACCGTCCAGAAAAATCACGACCTGGAACGGATATGTGGAGATAAGTTCCTTTCGCAACGAATTTACGAAGAGAACAGGATTATTGCCGTACTTTCGGATGGCATGGGCCATGGTGTTAAGGCCAGCATGCTTTCAACACTTACAGCCACAATGGCTTTAAAATTTGCCGAAGAGCACAAAGATGTTAAGAAAATTGCCGAGATCATTATGAACACTCTGCCGGTTTGCAGTGAGCGACAGATGAGTTATTCCACATTTACGATTGTAGATATTGATATTGATGGAGAAACCCGTATTCTCGAATACGATAATCCACAAACCATAGTTTTAAGAGAGAGTAAACAAATTGATCCAGGCTGGACATATATAACGCTTGATTCGGAAAAAAATGCAGGTAAAGAACTCAGAACCTGTACTTTCAAACATCAAAAGGAAGACCGGATTATTATTTGCTCCGACGGAGTTCCACAATCGGGAATGGGAAGTCCTAAATTTCCATTCGGATGGGGAATCGAAAACCTTGAACAATATGTGCATCAACTGGTTAGTGCCGATCTTACAATTTCAGCCACGCAGTTAGCTGCCAAGGTAGTAAATATTGCAAATCTCAACGACAATTACCATCCGAAAGACGATACAACCTGTGCCGTTATCTATTTCCGCGACCCACGCAAGCTGCTATTGTGCACCGGACCTCCTTATGAAGAAGTGAATGATGTATTGCTGGGTGAAGCTGTAAAGCTGTTCGAAGGCAAAAAGATTATTTGCGGCGCAACCACTGGTGATATTGTTTCGCGGCAGCTTAATCTGCCAATTGTGGACAGTTTTGAATTTGATGATCCGGATCTGCCGCCTATTTCTTTTATGGAAGGCATTGACCTGGTAACAGAAGGAATTCTTACACTTGGAAAAGTTTCGGATTTGTTGAAGAAATATTCACCCAGGCTCAAACTTGGCAAGGGCCCTGCTGACCAGATCGTAAGGCTATTGCTCGACAGCGATGAAATTCATTTTATCATCGGCACCCGCATCAATATAGCCCACCAGGATCCGAACCTTCCAGTCGATCTTGAAATAAGGCGCACTGTTGTGAAACGCATCAGGAGGACACTTGAGGAGAAATTCCTGAAAGAAGTGAAGATCAGGTATATTTAATGCAATCCAATTGTCGAATTGTAATATCAAGTTCGCTGTTCGATTTTTTACAAAACCACTTAAGTACAATCTGTTGTAACCAATTATACGGCGAAGTTTCAACATTTAAACCACCGTATTAAAAGTACAGATTTACTTAATTTTACAATCGATGAGATTCTCTTCAATTAGTAATAATGAAAGCGCGCCGGGAAATACAAAATTTAATACCGACGCTATTTCCATCATCCAAAACATTATTAAAAAACCTTTTCAAAGCCCTTTTACAAGAGCTTTTACTTTGACTATTTCCCTATTTGCATTTGCTTCAAACACATACTCACAAGTTTATGATTTAATAGTTAATGTAAATCATGATTCCATTGCTTGCCATATTGATAGTATTTCAGCAAATTCAATCTATTTTGAAGCACGTAACAAGAATAAATGGATTCACACCCAATATGATAAAAGCCAGGTTCTTGGATATAAATTAGCGGCGATCAGCAAAAAAAATATTTCTTTCAAAAGGGGAACTTCAATACTGGTAAACCCTGATTCATTGCGGATTAACCAGGTAGACAGGAACACCGTTTATGGGAATGGCAGTTTCCTGCTTTATTACTATACCTACTCACTAAATTATGAGCGAATTTTATCTATTAGTGAAGATTCAAGAAAAACATGGAGTTTCCGCATTGGAGGAGGATTCCTTAATAATACGGGCAAAATAGCAATAGCATCATTAAACAATCTGAGAGGTGCGGGAAGGAACAAATTCGAAATGAATGTCGGCGCTGTTTATATTAATGAAATGCTAAGCTCCGGTTCTCATTACATATCACCCTTGCTGAATGTCGGCTACCGTATACAAAGTACTGACAAAAGGTTCGTTTTGAGAACAGGATTCGGAGTACCGGAAGGCCTGTATCTGAGTTTGGGCTATTCGTTTTAAAATTCCAAGGACCAAATTTCAAATTCCAAGTCTCAAGAAAAAAAACAACAAATTTAAATATATTTAAAGAATAAAAATTATTGCCTTGGATTTTGGTTCCTGAAATTTGGGTTTCGGAACTTTGAATTAAAGTCTTGAAATTTGGAATTAAATATTCACTTTTCAAATTCACATAGATTTGTACTATTTAAACTATCAATTTAGCTCAACATCCAATTTATAATCATTCTAAGACACTTATTTCCATACATTTGCCGGCCCTTCAAAGAAGGGTATATTTAGGGAAATGCATATTACAACTTGTTGAAAATAAATAGTATACCAAAAATTGCTTAATAATGAAATTTACACTTACTGTTCTTACACTTCTATTGATTAATCTTTTATCAGCTTATTCACAGGACATAAAACCCACAACAAACCCTGAAAAGCCCACTCTGACCTGGAGCGGTTTTGTAAAAGCAGAAGCGCTATACGATACCCGCCAGGTGGTTGAAGCAAGAGAAGGTTACCTTTTACTTTATCCTAAAAATATTTTACCAGATAAAAACGGGGAAGATATCAATGCCAAAGGCAGTTTTAACCAATATGCGATGTCAGCCCGCTTAACCCTTAAAGCTACCGGACCAGATATATTGGGTGCTAAAGCCTCAGCTTTGGTTGAAGGTGATTTCACCGGTGCTTCCAACCTGGAGAGTAATAGTTTCAGACTAAGGCATGCCTACCTGAAATTGAAATGGAGCCATGCAAGTATCCTTGCAGGTCAATACTGGCATCCGATAAATATTCCTGAAATGCTCCCAAATATATTATCTCTGAATACAGGTGCACCTTTTCATCCTTTCAGCCGCCAACCACAGATCCGAATTGAAGCTTTTAAAGGGAAAATCAATACAATGATTGCAATATCGTCGCAGCGCGATAATATGAATAACGGGCCTGCCGGAGCATCAACGGTTTATTTGAGAAATAGTGCAATCCCAAATCTGCACGTACAGGTACAGTATGTCGGCGGTAACCTGTTTGGAGGAGTTGGATTCGATTACAAACATATCCATCCCAGGCTGGTAACCGATAGTTTATATGCAACCAACGCGGCAGTGAATTGCCTTTCGTACACAGCTTTCGTAATGGCTAAAACTAAACCGCTGACAATAAAAATGCAATGGATTTACGGACAAGGACTTAACGATCACTTGCTTATGGGTGGTTATGGAATTACACATATAGATCCGTTAACCAATCAGCATGAATATGCTCCACTAAATTATCTGTCGGCCTGGCTAAATTTGCAGACAACAGGAAAAACCTGGCAAGGATCACTATTCGCTGGATATACGAAAGGAATGGGTGCGAACAAAATAATTACTGGTGCTGTTTACGCCCGCGATGCCAACATAGCATATGTTTACCGGCTGGCGCCTATGCTGAGTTATATAAACGGCAAACTTCTGCTGGCTGCTGAACTAGAGTTGACTACAGCAGCCTATGGAAAAACTGATGAGCACTACAAAGTTTATGATTCATCACCAGTTACAAATACGAGGTTCAGTTTTTCGGCAGGATATTTTTTCTGATATTCAATCTGACAGAATTAGCAAAAGATTATATAGAATTAAGAACAGAAAGGCTGTTTCAAAAATCCTGAAACAGCCTTTCTGGTTAAAACGTCAGTAAGATATTACTTTTTTTTGCCGGAGTTAATCCCAAATGGGAGATAAAGCGGACAAAAACCAATAAGACTTGTAAGAACAAATACTGCTGCCAAAACCAACAGAATAATTCCGAGAGTACCTGTGATGATATGAGTAAAAAAGAGCACAGCTAAAAGTGCAGCAATTGCTATACGGATAATTTTGTCGGCAGTCCCCATGTTTGGTTTCATAATTCTATTGGTTTAGGTTAATATTATTTTAGAATGGCAAAGTTATATTCATCCTGAAAGAAAATACGTGATAATGGTCACAAACAGGAAATAAAATTTCAGTTTTCTGAAAAATAAAGATATCGTTTAATGCAATAGAACCTGGTTTCGGCTTGTCGAAATTTTATTCTCAAGTTCCAGTTTCTTTAGTAAACGACTGATCACTTCGCGGGCTGTTCCCATATCAGTTGCAATCTGCTGATGCGTAATATTAATCTGTCTGCTACCCAATAACCCGCTCTTCTCTTTAAGATAATTAAATAAACGCTCATCGAGGCGGTTAAAGATCAACTGATCAATAGTATCGATCAGGTCAAGATAACGCTTGTTGAACATTTCATAAATATAAAAATTGAACGAAGGGTATTGAGTTATCCATTCTCGCAATTTTACTGACGGAATCAACAATACTTTAGTTTCTTCCAAAGTAGATGCTTCAATCAGGCTGGCCGAGTTGCTGCAGCATGCCGAAAACGACATGATACACATTTCGCCGGGATGAATATAGTAGAGCAGCAATTCTTTGTCGTCTTCAATCCGGCTTACCCGGATCAGACCTTTTACAACCAAAGGAACAGATTGAACATAATTACCTGTTTTGAGTAAAGTAGAATCAGTTGGAATATCTATTTCAACCGCTTCATTTGCAATAAATTGCAATAACGCTGTATCAACCTGCGGAAGTAATTTTTTAAGGGTAAAAAGTTCCATCTTTAAATTCAAGCATTAGGAATGATTAAAACCAATTAGTTTGAGAGCAAACTGTATTGACAAAAGCCCGATCAAATTTAGAGATTTATAAGGTTGATAAGAACACATTTCAATCATTCTCTGTTTAAATGTTTTTTTGTCTCAGCGCGCAGTACCAATTTACACTTACTTTTTAACAGAGCATAGATTTATCGTTGCTTTCTTTACTTTTGCAACTCTTTCCCAAAAAAATTGCATGGATATATTAACCATCATTCTAATTGCCATCGGATTATCGTTCGACACTTTTGCTGTGTCTGTATCCAGCGGATTGGTATTGAATAAGATAGATTTCTTCAATGCCACCAAAATTGCAATAACTCTTGCTGTTTTCCAGGCAGCAATGCCGGTAATAGGCTGGCTAGCTGGTTCAGGAATTAAAGATTATGCTGAGAATTTCGATCACTGGATTGCATTCGGAATACTCAGCCTGCTGGGAGGGAAAATGATTTATGAAAGTCTTAAGACCGCCCCAGAAGAAAGGTCGTTTAATCCACTGGATATTAAAGTGATGATTGGAATGGCAATAGCTACCAGCATTGATGCCCTGATTGTGGGATTCAGTTTTGCTCTGCTGAATTACAAAATTCTGGTCTCCGTCGGCATTATAGGATTTGTAACCTATATTGTTGCCATGCTGGGAATGCTTTTCGGCAAAAAAATCGGTGTCCGAATGGGCCGCCGTATGGAAGTTTTAGGTGGCGTAATGCTTATATTGATTGGATTAAAGATATTGATTGAACATCTTTCTTAATTATTATCCATAATCTTTTCGCAAACTTCGTTCCTTCCATATCAGGAATTTCCTGAAAATTTCAACCCTTGCTACTGGAATAATTCTTTTGCTTTTACATTCTCTTTTTCAAAAGTAACTGCTTCGAACAAAGGTTTCGTTTTATAGTCAATCATAGTAGCCATAATGTTGGTTGGAAACATTTCGACCGAATTATTATAACTGGTAACCGAAGCATTGTAAGCCTGGCGTGCGCCGGCAATCTGATCTTCCAAATCCTTCCATGTTGACTGTAACTGTGAAAAACTCTGGCTGGCTTTGAGGTCAGGATAGTTTTCGGCTGCCACCATAATATTGCCAAGTTTCTGTGTAAGCTGGTTTTCATAGCTAATCCGGTCTTTCTCGTTGTATCCGCTAGCCATGGCTTTGGAACGCAGCTCAGTAATATCGTTTAGGAGCTCCTTTTCATAACCCATGTATTCTTTAGCAGTTTCAACAAGGTTAGGGATCAGGTCAAATCGCTTTTTCAGAAGAACATCAATGAAACCAAATGATTTCATCACATCATTTTTGCGCGCAATTAATGAGTTGTACATCCACATTAGCGCAGCAACTAAGGCGAGAACTATTATTAACGGCATAATTTTAAAATATAAGGTTACTAATTTAATGCAGGTGATATTACATTCTGGACTCTAATGCAATACTTTTTACCATTTATATCCTACCCGGCGTTCAGGGTGGTTTCAATTAATAATCAAATTTAATGACAATTTTCGCCACAACTGCATGAAATCTGATTTTTCTTTGCTTTATCTAGGCTTTCGCGGCCTTCGCTGAACGCATACCATGCAATACCTAAAGAACCAGCCACATCTATATAGCTAATCTTAAATAACTCATACAGTAGGCTTGATGCCAATAATATAAAACTTAGGTAGAGACAAGTCTTTGTACAATGAGCATCAGCAAGTATGGCTTCAGAGTTAAGAGCCTTTCCTGTTTTTAGTTTATAATTCATAAGGAAATACATTGTGAGAATAGATATTGCTGCAATAATAATTCCGGCAAGCGTAGTTTCGGGCTTGGATTTATTAATAATATTCAGAATACTGCCGGCGACCAATCCAACAGCCAGCACAATAAAAGAAATACCTGTAATACGTAGTGCAAGCCGTTCGAACTTGTCAAAATCTTTAATGGTACTATGCTGCATTCGCAAAACCATATGAAGAATACCTATTCCGGAAATCACCTCAACAAAGCTATCAACACCAAAACCCAAAAGAACAAGTGTATCATCAGCACTACCAAAATAGACTGAAACCAGCCCCTCAATAATATTATAGCCAATAGTAATTATACTTAGCAACAAAGCAGTATTCAGCCATTTTTCTTTGGTCATGGTATTTGTTTAAGCAGGTGTTGGTAAAACAGTTAATTTTCGGAATCGAAGCAACAAAAGAACACTTTAGTAATCAATTTGTTTGAAAACAAAAAAGGCTTGCCCTTACGAATGGCAATTTTAGCTACAGGTTCCTTTGGAAAACCATAAACGCCAGCACTTATATTTGGAAATGCAATTAAAATGCAGTTATTATCTATAGCTAATGATAAACTGTTCTGGTAACAATTTGCAAATAATTTGCTTTCCTTATTATTGCCGCCATCAATATGGGTCCTACAGAATGAATAATAATTACTGCTTTCAATTAGTACTATTTTGTGATTTTCGCCTCGCCCATTGGGCAACTTCAAGGTATAGTGAAAGGTGCACATTACATAGAGTGTGTAATGTTGAAAAAACTGCATAAAATAAAACACGCTTAAATGATGTTAAGCATTTAGCGCAATTCACTTTAAATCTGAAGGAACGCATTCAACAATGCTCTAAAACAGAATCTTTCATTTTAAAATTTTGGATAATTGCTCAAAATTGCAAAGCACAAGAAAACACATACTTCAATGCACGCCTTTTATTTTACCAAAAAGTGAAGCATATATTGCTGAAAAAGAAATGAAATGATTACTTGTGTGCTTTGCGGTATGCCTTTTTCCACGCAAGCCTTGCCCAATAATGCCTCCGCCAGTATTTACCCCACTTAATCCCCGACCAGATTCGTTCGTGGATATAATAAATAATAAGTTTTACCAAAAACTCAACAACTGCAATAAAACCGGCATTACCGATACTTTCTGAAATCGATAAGCTTTGATATTCATGCGAATAGATGAATACTGCGGCAAACATGGCACCAGATGCAAAAACCCTGTAGGTTATTGTTTTGAGGATACTTCGTTGTGGACTGTCACGAAAAATGGCTTCAACTTCAGGCGATTTGTCACTTGGTAATTTGCTCTTACTCATCAATATTTTTTTTGAATTACAATAATATAACTTTTATTTTAATCCTTCATTGCCAAAATGTGATTTTACGGCATCCAGTAAAGGTTCATGAAGCAACGTATTTGATGCTAAAAGTTCTGCGCCAAAAACATAGTCATTGCCACCTTTAAAATCAGTTACCGTTCCACCAGCCTGCTGCACAATAAAAGCGCCGGCAGCCACATCCCAGGCATGCAGTCCGTATTCGTAAAAGCCTTCATAACGCCCGCAGGCAGTATAAGCAAGATCGACAGCCGCAGATCCAAGCCTGCGCAATCCCGAAGTATTCCTGGCAAACCAGGTGAAAAGTTCAATATATCCGTCGAGCCTGCCAAAATCGTTATAAGGAAATCCGGTTGCAAGTAAGGTATTTCTCATTTCTTTCTGATCCGAAACATGAATTTTCTTTTCATTCATATAGGCTTTTCCACCTTTCCACGCATAGAAACATTCATCAAGATTAGGTTCATAAACTACTCCAATCACCATTTTATCATCTTCCATTAAAGCTATACTTACCGAAAATAAAGGAATATGATGCAGGAAATTAGTAGTGCCATCCAACGGATCAACAATCCAGTTAAAGTGTTCGCCACGATGAGTAGCTGTTTGTTCTTCAGTAACAAAACCGGATTCAGGAAGTATTTCAGCAAGTCTTTCAACAATTCGGGCTTCGGCGGTTTTATCAACATAGCTGACAAAATCATGCAGGCCTTTAACTTCTATATCTGTGACTTTGACTTTGTTTATTTCTTGGAGGAAAAATTTACCTGTTTCTTTTGCCAGGGCAATTACTTCGAGAGTGAGGGATTTATAATCCATATTTTTGATTTTTATTGTTAATTGCCATGACGTAGCGTGCTACGTCTTTACGGTGTGTTGGTGGACATTTCTTTTTTGTAGCGTTTTGAAAAGTAGGTCATTACAGCAATTCCAATCAGAATCAAGAAAGCCGAAATGATTTCAGCCTGGGTGAGTTGAATACCGAGTAAATTGTATTTATTATTGATTCGTATCTTTTCGATAAAGAATCGTTCGAACCCGTTTAAAACCATAAACAGCCCAAAAAGGACAACAGGTGCTTTTATCCTTGTCCGGTTAAACCACAAAATCCCAAACGAAATAAATGAAATTATTGATTCGTACAATGAGGTAGGAAATACAGGTTCTGAAAGAACCCTGCAGTGCTGACCATGGCAATCTGAAATGGGAATGCCCAGATTGGCAACATTGTGGGGGAAATCAGAAGCCCAAAGCCAGTCAGGAATCCATGCCAGCCAATGCGGTTGGGAGAGTGTATTTATAATTCCCCAGCATCCGTCGCCCGAAAAGTGGCAACCCAGGCGCCCGACAGCATAACCGATCATAATTACAGGTGCTGAACTGTCAATAACATGCCTCCAGTCGAGTTTGATTAGCTTTACATACTGCATGAGAACTATTACTGTTACAATAAACCCGCCATAAAATGTCAAACCGCTGAATGAAAACAGGCTGCGAACCGGGTCGTTTATAAAATCACTAAAATTGTCGAATACATCAAATATCTTGGATCCTATCAGGGCTGCAACTATAGCAACAATCATCAGGTTCCAGGTGTTTTGGTATGGGTGAATAATTTCTTCAACAACAACATCTTCATTTTTCCTGGCCGAAAACCATGTATACAAATGATACGCCAACGAAACAACCGCAATAATCAGAAGTGCTTCAACACTTCCTTTTCCGGAAAAAATAAAATGTTGCGGGTTTGATGCAAACTCCCTGTAACTGAATATGACTCCAAAAAGTTTCCAGCCAATTGTGGAGGATAAAATTATTCCCGGAATTATGCCAAACCAGCTGTTCGTTTCCCGGGAATGAAGTGCAAGAACCCGTTTTACAAGTAAGCCTTCTTTTTCTTTACGCTTAAGTTCGGCCCGAAGTACAAATCCGCCGGTTAAAAACCCTAATGTCAGAAAAAAACCATACGTCTGAATGGGTAAGTCAAAATGGCTTCCAAACAGGTAGTTGATCAGGTCTGAGAATTTAGGGAACATGGGAGAGTTATGATTTATGAGATATGAGTTAGGAATGATGAGTTAAGAGTTAGGAATAAAATCAACAGTACAGGTATCATCATTATTTACTTCGGTTATTTTTACGTGTTTAATCTGGTTAATAAGTGAAGCGTTAAAAGGCGTTCGTACTTTCACATAATTGCCGGTAAATCCGTGCATAAACCCGTTTATGTTGTCTGATTCCCATAAAACGTCTGCTATTTTGCCAATTTGCTGCAAATAAAAATGTTTCTTTTTCAATTCCGAAAGTTCGTGCAGCAACTGACTGCGACGGCGTTTTTCGCGTTTATCCACTTTACCTTCCATCTGCAGTGCTTTTGTACCGGGGCGTTCAGAGTAAGTAAAAACATGCAGATTCGTTACATCCAGATTTTTGATAAAATTATACGTATCTTCAAAGTCTTCATTTGTTTCACCAGGAAAACCAACAATTACATCAGCCGCAATAAAAGCATCAGGCATTAGTTCCTTAATCCTTTTAACACGGTTAGCAAACACTTCACGCAGGTATTTACGCTTCATAAGCTGCAAAATTTTATCACTGCCACTTTGCAAAGGAATATGGAAATGAGGTAGCAACTTTTCAGAAACCGAAACCATTTTAATGATATCATCATTCAGCAATTCAGGCTCAATAGAGGATATTCTGATACGCTCAATTCTATCAAGCTTTGCAAGTTGACCAAGTAAATCTAAAAACGATTCATCATTCTGACGGCCAAAATCGCCAATGTTGACACCTGTTAGTATTATTTCTTTAATTTCAGTATACGCAATTTCACGGGCAACTTTCATCGTATTCGCAACGCTTTCGCTCCGGCTTCGTCCACGCATAAATGGAATACTGCAGTAGGTACAGAAATAATCACAACCATCCTGCACCTTGAAAAACGAACGCGTACGGTCGCCCATCGAATAGGATGGCATAAACTCACGGGTTTTATTCACATCCGAAACAAATGATTCGTGGTGTCCATATCCTTGAATTTCAACATTCTGACTCTTGATTACTTCTCCCAGTCTGAATTTATCGTTATTCCCGAAAACCCAGCTTACGCCTTCCATGGTACTGAACATTTCAGAATTGGCCTGTACTGCACAGCCAATTACTGCAACCTGAGCGTCAGGATTCCTGCGATGTGCTTGCTTAATTGCCGTTTTACACTTTTTTTCAGCAATAGCAGTTACCGAACAAGTATGCACTACATAAAAATCGGCCTGTCCGTCGAAATCAACCACTTCAAAATCATCAATTCCGAATTGCCTTGAAATGGTACTGGTTTCGGAAAAATTTAGCTTGCAACCTAAGGTATGAAATGCAATGCGCTTTTTAGGAATCATGAGGCAAAGGTAGGGAATTTGCAATTTCGGATTTACGATGTCGGAGATTGGATTTGCAGCTTATTATTCTCTATTCGTTTCTAATTTATCTTCTCGCGCCATTGGTTATATTGCTGAATAATAATCCCCGCCACAATAACCGCCAGCCCGGCAACTGTAGACAGAAGAATTTTTTCTCCAACAATAAACGAAACCAATATCAGCGAAATAAAGGGTGAAATAAAAACAAGGTTTGAAACTCTGGCCGTATGCGTTGACAATTTCAACGCTGTAAGCCACAATACGAAAGTAAGTCCCATTTCGAATATACCTATATAAACGGCACCAGCCAATCCCTGTATCGGTGGCACTATTATATTATGTTTGTATATATTCCAACTCAGGATATAAAGTGCGCCGAATCCAAAATTGACAAACATTTTAACAATAGCCTCTCGCGGATCTTTCATATTGATGATCCAGAACGAAGCCCAGACGAAAGCACTGCTGATGGCAAGAAGGACACCTGTAGTATTTGAAAATTTGAATTCTGTAAAATTTCCGTGAATTGCAATTACAACAGTACCGGCAAAGCTAACAAGGATAGCCAGCACACTTATAATGGTAATATGTTGCTTCAGGAAAATTATCGAGAAAATAACAAGAATTACCGGCCATATATAGTTCAATGCTACACCTTCCTGTGCAGGGATCAGGTTGTAGGCTTCAAACAAAACCAGGTAATACAGGAAAGGATTAAAAAGCCCCATTAACGCTGAGTTGAGCGTTTGTTTCAGCGTTATTGCTTTCAAGACTTGAAACTTCTTTTTAAAAAAAACCACAGACCCCAGAAAAATAAATGCAGTAAATGTTGCAATTAACAACAGCATGCCAGGATTCAGGAAGTTAAGAGTGAGTTTGAAGGCGGTACCCATTGTTGACCAGAATGCTATTGAAATTAGAGCAAGACTGTAGGCTTTTGATTGATTATGCATTAAAAAATTAATTTTGCTAAACGAGGAAATATTCCGGCTGTAAAATTACGAGCTATATCTCAACAATCATAACATGCTTTTTGTTAATGCAAGTTATTAATCCAAAATGATACAATGGTATAAATGACTATTATTCAGAGTATTTATTGATAATATTGAGATACTTCAAAGAACTTGCACAGGAAGTTTAAATCACTAATTTTGCGCCCTTATTTGGATAAATGATGTATATGAAAAAACTTGCAGTAATTGCCTTTGGTGGAAACGCCCTCCTTCGTGGAGACCAGGTTGGAACTATCGAAGAACAGGAAAAAAATGCCTTGGACACATGCGAAAGACTTTTAACACTTATCGATCGGGGCTATAATGTAGTTCTCACTCACGGAAACGGCCCGCAGGTTGGAAATATCCTGCTGGCAAACGCTGCCGGAAACCAGGTTTATAATCTGCCTGAAATGCCACTCGATATTTGCGTTGCTTATTCACAAGGATTTATTGGCTATATCCTCGAACAGCAAATGCGCAACGTACTTCGTGCGCATGACCTCGACAGGGATGTAATTACTATTATAACCCAGGTATTGGTTGATCGTGATGATCCTGCATTTGACAACCCTGTTAAGCCAATCGGTCCATATTATACCAAAGAAAATGCCGACCGTATGAATGCCGAAAACGGAAGTATTTTCAGGGAAGATGCTCGTGGACGCGGATGGCGAAAAGTAGTTGCTTCGCCAAAACCTTTGGTAATCAGCAATCAACGTTCAATTGAACGCATAGCTCGCGACGGACAAATTGTAATTGCTGTTGGTGGCGGCGGAATCCCGGCTTTTTATGTTGCTGAAAATAAACTTCAGGGCATTGATGCAGTTATTGATAAAGATCTCGCATCGGCACTCCTAGGTGGCAACATCAATGCGGATAAGCTTTTCATCTTAACTGATGTTCCAAAAGTTTGTATTAATTTTAATACTCCCCAGGAAAAAACCATTGATCGCATGAGCGTTCGCCAGGCAAAACAATACCTTGCCGAAGGTCATTTCGCTGAAGGAAGTATGGCGCCAAAAATCCGCGCCGCCATTCACTTTGTGAAACACACCAGCCGCGATGCCATCATTACTTCAGCCAACTTATTGGGAATTGATAATGGCGGAACCCGCATTTCAATCGTTTAGTTTAATTTTACATCATAGATTTCCGGGATTCTGGCCCCAAATCCTGATCCCCAACCCCTAAAACCTAAAAATCATGGCATTCAATTTAAGAAACCGTCATTTTCTGAAAGAACTTGACTTTACTCCTCAGGAGATAAAATTCTTCCTCGACCTGGCTTTCGAACTAAAAAAGTCGAAATATGCAGGAACAGAGCAGCCACGCCTAAAAGGCAAGAATATTGCATTGATATTTGAAAAAGATTCGACACGTACACGTTGCGCTTTCGAAGTTGCCGCATTAGACCAGGGAGCTCATGTTACTTATCTTGGACCTTCGGGATCGCAGATTGGTAAAAAAGAATCCATGAAAGATACTGCACGCGTTCTGGGCCGTATGTTTGATGGAATTGAATACCGCGGTTACGCCCAAACTATTGTTGAAGACCTGGCGAAATATTCGGGAGTGCCTGTGTGGAATGGTTTAACCAACGAATTCCATCCAACACAAATGCTTGCCGACTTTATGACCATGTTGGAACATATCGACAAGCCTCTCAACAAAATCACTTTTGCTTTCCTCGGTGATGCTAAAAACAATGTAGGCAACTCACTGATGGTTGGCGCTGCAAAGATGGGTATGGATTTCCGTGCTGTTGCTCCGAAAAGCTGCCAGCCGGATGCCGACCTCGTTGCTCAATGCGTTGAAATCGCTAAAGAAACAGGTGCCAAAATCACAGTTACCGATATTATAGAAGTCGGCGTTAAAGGTTGTGATTTCCTCTATACTGATGTTTGGGTTAGCATGGGCGAACCAACCGAAGTGTGGGCCGAACGTATTAAATTACTCAAACCATACCAGGTAAATATGGATGTTGTGA
The DNA here is from genome assembly GCA_903913645.1 of uncultured Bacteroidales bacterium. Classification (GTDB taxonomy): domain Bacteria; phylum Bacteroidota; class Bacteroidia; order Bacteroidales; family UBA4417; genus UBA4417. The sequence continues at coordinate 22,332 of CAIWMA010000135.1, forward strand.
AGAAAACAGGAAATCCTAATGTTAAGTTCCTGCATTGCCTTCCGGCATTCCATAACCGTGAAACTACCGTTGGAGAAGATATTTTCCAGAAATTCGGACTCGATGGCCTGGAAGTTACAGATGATGTTTTTGAATCAGAAATGTCAATCGTTTTTGATGAAGCCGAAAACCGATTGCATACTATCAAAGCAGTAATGGTGGCTACATTGGGAAGCTAAAATTTTAAATATTTCAAATATAAAAGCTACTTTCGGGTGGCTTTTTTTATGACATTTGCACTCTTTACTAACTTCTATGGTATTATCTGATTTCACCAGCAAAAAGTTCAAGTTCTGGTCGTTTATTTCAATGGTATTGCTGGTTTTTGTGCACGGCTATAACCTTGATGTTCGCTACATGCAGCCATGGACTATTCCCGGACAGAACATGAGCCTGACGGCTTTTACAGAATATTTCCTTGCCAACGGAATATTCCGCTTTCGAATCCCGATGCTGTTTATTATTTCCGGTTTTCTTTTTGCGCTGCATGACCAAAAACCTTATAAACAAAGAACAAACAAACGTTTACGAACTTTATTATTACCATATTTAATCTGGAGTGCTGTCGGAATTATTTTTACATATGCATTGGAACTATTTCCTTTTGGAAAGGATATGGTTGCTAATTCTAATATCGTAAAGATTGATGATACCAGGCTTTTGTTGCATGACTACCATTGGTATGAACTTTTATTCAAATGGATTTTTATGCCAGTACCCTATCAATTATGGTTTATAAGGGTTTTATTAATTTATAATATTGCTTATCCGGCCATTCGCTGGTGTGTTACAAATCGTGTGGCATGCTGGGTTTTCTTTTCAATTGCATTTCTCATGTGGTTAGGAACAATGGGTTTTGGACTCTTTGAAGGCGAAGGCTTGTTGTTTTTCTCCCTTGGAATCTGGATACAGAAAACAGATTTTGTGATTGATACTCCTGGACGCGGGTTTCGGCCGCTTTGGTGGGGTATAGCTTTTGTATTACTGGCTGCATTAAAAACATTTCTCGCATTTAATGGTGAACCTTACTTTGGAAACGCAATCTATCCAATACTAATAATACTTCATAAACTGGTAATTTTAAGCGGGCTTATTGCCTGCTGGTATGGACTCGACGGAATTGTAAACTGGTTTATGCACAGACTCTGGTTTGTGTGGGTGAGCTCCTTTGCCTTTATGATATATGCAATGCATGCCCCGGTAGTTGCATTTCTTATCAATCCGGTTTTGACTATATTGGATCCTTTACCCGGAACACATCTGCTGGCATTCATATTGCTGCCTATTACCATAATCCTGATTGCAATCGGAACCGGTGCTTTTTTACGAAAAGTTTCTCCTGGTGTTTATGGAGTACTTACGGGTGGAAGAGGGATGTAAGTGGCTGGTGAATAGTGACTGGCGATTAGTTATTGGTAACTGGTGACTAGAGACTTGTGCTAAATCGAAAAGTTTTATCCATTAATGTTTACTGATCTTTGATCTGATCATTTCCATTTTTAACACTTACTTTTGTTTCAAATTTAAAAAATGAGTTTAAGCGTTCAACAGCAGAAACTATATAAATCAGGATTAGTCTATGCAATAATAAGTTATGCAATCTGGGGCATTTTCCCGTTATACTGGAAAATGTTGCTGCATGTTCCGCCTCAACAGATTTTGGCGCATCGTGTTATATGGTCGCTGATTTTCCTTTTTGCTTTGCTTGCCTGGCGCCGGGATCGGGTTTTTATTCAATACCTTTCAAATCCTAAAATACTTGGCATATTAGTTTTATCGGGAGCTTTAATCGGGACTAACTGGTTTACATATATTTATGCTGTTAACAACAATCATATTGTTGATGCCAGCCTTGGATATTATATCAATCCAATGGTAAACGTGCTTTTAGGAGTGGTTTTCATGAAAGAACGGCTCTCGAGAATACAGAAAATTGCTGTTGCATTTGCGTTTGCCGGCATTGCCTATCTTACATTTCATTACGGACGAATTCCGGTGTTATCGCTTGTGCTGGCATTTTCATTTGGCTTTTATGGATTGATCAGAAAAAAAGCAAACCTGCAATCTATGCCGGGGCTTATGGTCGAAACTTTACTCCTGGCACCGGTCGCACTTTGGTATCTCTGGCATGTAAATACAATGGGAACAGGCGCTTTCGGCCATTATTCCCGTTTTTATGATATTCTTCTAATGCTTGGTGGACCTGTTACAGCTATACCGCTGTTCTGGTTTGGAATTGCAGCTACACGAATTCCTTTATCAACCCTGGGATTTATCCAATATCTTTCGCCTACCTTGCAATTACTGATTGGAATATTAATTTTCAACGAGCATTTCGATACGGCTTATATGATCAGCTTTGGATTGGTATGGATAGGACTTGGAATCTACACGTATAGCGTTATTCATGGAATGAAACAACGCAGAAACGCCTGATACTTAACTGACTTTAAAAATCAGTACAAGTTTCAGTACCCCTATTTCTTTTTCAGGTTGATATAATAGTACGGCAGGTCCTCTTCCGGATGATCTTCACGTTCAATAGTTTCCCATTCGGCCAGATCAATTTCAAGAAAAGTATCAGCTTCAAAATCTTTCTGCACAATTGTCAGGTATAGTTGCTGAGCCAGAGGTAGAAACTGACGATATACCGAACCACCGCCAATAATAAAGTTTTCTTTATCGTCATCCATCTTTACAACAGCGTCTTCAATTGAATACGCCATGGTACATCCTTCAATTTCCTCGCCCGGAATATCAGTAATTACGATACTACGCCTGTTAGGCAGCGGCCTGATTGGCAAGGAATAAAAAGTTCTTTTACCCATTACAATCGTATGACCTGTTGTAAGTTTTTTGAACCGTTTCAGGTCAGTCGGGATGTGCCAGAGCAACTGGTTGTCTTTTCCTATAGCATTATTCTGAGCAATGGCAACTATGATGGAGATGGGTTTCATTGGATGTTGGATGTTGGATGTTGGATTTAAGATGAGAATATATATTGTCGTAGTTCCTGAGCAAACAGTTCTTTTTACTATTTACTATTCACTATTCACTTAAACCGCCACCGGCGCCTTAATTCCAGGATGCGGATCGTAACCTGTAAGTTCAAAATCCTCGTATTTGAAACTGAAAATGTCTTCAACTTCTGGATTTATCTTCATATGCGGTAACGGCTTGAAATCGCGCGAAAGCTGCAGGTTAACCTGGTCCATGTGATTCATGTAGATATGCGCATCACCAAAAGTATGCACAAAATCACCTAATTGTAAACCTGTAACCTGGGCTATCATCATGGTAAACATAGCGTACGACGCAATATTGAACGGCACACCCAGGAAAATATCAGCGCTGCGTTGATAAAGCTGGCACGAAAGTTTGCCATCGGCAACATAAAACTGGAACAGCAAATGGCAGGGCGGCAAAGCCATATCCTTTATCATTCCAACATTCCAGGCACTGATGATAAGTCGACGGGAGTCGGGGTTTTGCTTTATCATTTCTATCACCTGGCTAACTTGGTCGATGTGCGAACCATCAGCTGCAGGCCACGAGCGCCACTGGTATCCGTAAACTGGTCCAAGGTTACCCTGCTGATCTACCCATTCATCCCAAATAGAGACTTTATTATCATGAAGGTATTGCACATTTGTTTCACCTTTCAGGAACCATAACAATTCGTGAATGATAGAGCGCAAATGAAGTTTCTTGGTGGTAACAGCCGGAAATCCTTCTGCCAGGTTGAAACGCATCTGGTATCCAAAAACGCTGATTGTGCCTGTGCCTGTACGGTCTTCTTTTTTTACACCGGTTTCAAGCACATGTTTTAATAAGTCGTGGTATTGTTTCATTTCCGAAATAGTATGTAAAAATCATCTCCTTTTCAGAAGATGATTTTAAGTATTAAACAATTAAATGAACAGTTTACTTCTTAAAGCCGGGAAATAAATTCCTTTTTAACTAAAATTTAATGAGCCAGGTTTTCAATTGCTTTCGGATCGTGTTTATGTTTAAAGAAAATGGCAAATAACACAGTCACAATCAGGGCATAAATTGCAAATGCAAGCCAGATTCCATGCCAGTCTTTTCCTCCGGCAGTTGTATAGTACTTGTCTATTACAAATCCGCTTACTTTACTGCCCGTAAAAGCGCCAAAACCGTTTGTCATCATCATAAATAATCCCTGGGCACTCGACCTGATTTTAGGATCGGTTGTTGTTTCAACAAACAAAGATCCGGAAATGTTGAAGAAATCGAATGCCATTCCATACACAACACACGATAAAATAATCATCCACAATCCCTCTGCCGGATTACCATAAGCAAACAATCCAAAACGTAATACCCAGGCAATCATCGAAAATAACATTACTTTTTTAATCCCAAAACGCCTCAGGAAAAACGGAATAGTGAGAATAAACAATGTTTCTGACATTTGTGAAATGGACATTATTATAGTTGAATATTTCACGACAAAGGAATCCGCATAAATGGGTATGTTCTTAAAATCGTCAAGAAACGAATCGCCATACATATTGGTTAACTGCAATGCGGCACCCAGAAACATGGCAAAAATAAAGAACAGCGCCATTTTATAATTGGCAAATAATTTAAACGCATTCAGACCTAATACTTCAATCAGTGAAGAATCTTTAGATATAGATTTCTGTGGCTTGCAGGCAGGAAGCGTGAACGAATAAATCCCCAGCGCAATAGCTGCTACTGCTGCAATAATAAACTGGTTGGCATTGGCTTTACTTCCAGTTAGGTTGGTTATCCACATTGCTACAATAAATCCGATTGTCCCCCAAACGCGTATAGGAGGAAACACTTTTACCACATCATAGTTATTGCTTTTCAGTATTGTGTATGAGATTGAATTTGACAATGAGATGGTTGGCATATAAAAAATCATTGCCAGCAGAATCACATAATAAAGTGTATTCGGATCGTTCACCTGAGGAACATACAACAAAACCAATCCATATAAAATGTGCAGAATCCCATAAAGTTTTTCTGTATTAATCCATTTGTCAGCAATAATACCAGTGATTGCCGGCATGAAAATCGATGCAATAGCAAGCGTCGAAAAAATAGCCCCGAATTGTGCACCAGTCCAACCTTTAGCGTTAAAGCAGTATGTTCCGATTGTAATAAGCCAGGCTCCCCAAACAAAGAATTGCAGGAAACTCATGACAGTTAAACGATACTTGATAGTCATGTTGTAATTTTTGAGATTAATGAGTCGTTAATTGCATTTTAAAACTTATGTTCCGCCTTTAATATCAGGGAGTTAAATATAACATTTCTGTGCCGGAAAGTATCGGCTGTTGATTTACAAAGCGTAAGAATTGATTTTATTTCCTTTTCCTGATTTCATCACGGACCAGGGAAGCTTTTTCATAATCTTCATTATCAACTGCCTTCTGAAGTTCGTCTTCAAGTTCAGTTTTCGAGAGATTTCTGAAATCAGAATACACTTCATCCTCAGATACAGATTCAACATTTTCTTCGGATGGATCTTCCTCCTCGAACAAAATGCCGGCTTGCGACATAATATCTTCGGTTGTAAAAATAGGGCAATGAAACCTGATAGATAAAGCAACGGCATCCGAAGTTCGCGAATCTATCTCATGCAAACTTATTCCGTTGTCGCACACCAATGTAGCATAAAATATACCTTCGTGAAACCTTGTAATCTGGACTTCGACAATATTGATCCCAAATGTTTTAGCAAAATTGTAAAACAAATCATGTGTCAGCGGCCGCGAAGGTTTCATCTTTTCGAGCTCCAGGGCTATAGCCTGAGCTTCGTAATGCCCAATTACAATGGGTAGCCGCCGTTTGCCATTCATTTCGCCTAATACCAGGGCGTACGAATTGGACTGAGCCTGACTATAGCTTAGCCCTACAATATTGAGTTCAATTTTTTTCAAAGCAGGTTCGTCAGTAGTTGCAAATCAACAAATTAGGATTGGATTGTCTATCCAATCAAATTTTATTAAAGTTATGTAAAAATATGAATAAAAGTTGAAACTCAAAGAGAGATGAGTTTTAATTTGATGCTTTTGCCGAAAAGAATGAATAATTGAGGTATGAAGTATAATTCACGTGTAAATTTTATTCATAGAAGAATGATATGACCTAGCACTGCTTAAATGGATATGAACAATTCAGGATTTTCTCATGATAGGCAGACTATTGAGTTGGCAATAAATAATTTTAGTATATTTGGCTCTGACAAACAGATGGTTAAAAGTTAATTCAGGCCTGCAAAAGAAAGCTGATTTATTTTATGAAGTTAATAGAAAACAGATTAATGATAATCGTCAAAGAAATTTTCGGATAATATGCTTTTTAATTCAATCAGTTTTGCTATCTTTCTACCTGTAGTTTTTATGCTTTATTGGTTTGCAACTAAAAGAAATCTCAAACTACAAAATATCCTGTTATTAGTTTCAAGTTATTTTTTCTATGCCAGCTGGGACTGGAGGTTTTTATTTTTACTCATATTTTCTACCTCTCTAGATTATTATACTGGAATAAAAATATACGATGCTATCAACAAGAAAAATAAAATATTCTGGTTGTGGATGAGTATAAGTATAAACCTGGGATTTCTTGGTGTTTTTAAATACTATAATTTTTTTGCGGCTTCCTTTGCAGATGGACTTAATTTATTGGGACTCAAAGCCAATTTGGGTTCTATTCAGGTAATACTTCCGGTAGGAATTTCATTTTATACTTTTCATGGTTTATCTTATGTGCTTGACCTGTATAAGAACAGGATCAAACCTGAAAGGAATTTTGTAAATTACTCGGTTTTTGTAAGTTTTTTCCCACTCCTTGTGGCAGGGCCTATTGAAAGAGCAACTCATCTACTACCACAAATTATTAAAAAAAGGGAGTTTGATTATTCAAAGGCAGTTGATGGTTTGCGTCAAATTTTGTGGGGCCTGTTTAAAAAGATTGTCATTGCTGACAATTGCGCTGAATATGCAAATACAATTTTTAACAATTCCGGTAATTATTCAGGCAGTACGCTTGTCTTGGGAGTTTTGTTTTTTGCTTTCCAAATTTATTGTGATTTTTCAGGATATTCAGACATTGCACTCGGGACTGCCCGACTTTTCGGAATAGATTTATTACGTAATTTTGCGTTCCCATATTTCTCCCGTGATATTGCTGAATTTTGGAGACGTTGGCATATTTCACTTTCATCCTGGTTCAGGGATTACCTATATATACCTTTAGGCGGTAGCAAAGGCGGCATCTGGATGAAGATCAGAAATACATTCATTATCTTTTTAGTTAGCGGATTCTGGCACGGTGCAAACTGGACATTTATTATATGGGGATTGCTCAATGCTATTTATATAATGCCTTCAATTATTTTCAATACAAACAGGAACCATCTTGATATTGTTGCCCGGGGAAAATACCTGCCAACAATCAGAGATTTATTCTCCATTGTACTCACATTTGGATTAACGCTTTTTGCCTGGATTTTCTTTCGTGCCAGAAATGTAAAACAAGCATTTAATTACATTTCCGGAATATTTTCAAGCTCATTGTTTACACTTCCACATTTCCCGGCTAATGATAGAATTGTCTCTGTTGTCTTTCTAACTGGTGTATTTCTGATCATTGAATGGCTAGGGCGAGAACAACAATATGCAATTGCTAACATTGGTATAAAATGGTATAAACCAGCCAGATGGGCTATGTACTATTCAATAATTCTGGCGATTTATTCTTTTGCCGGCTCGGAACAGCAATTTATATATTTTCAATTCTAGGTATGAGAAATTTTATAAAAAAATTGGTGCAATTTTCGCTAATAGCAGTTATCCCTTTGATTGTATTGCTCATAGCATATATATACTTTGATCCATTTAAAGTAATCAGAAGTTACAAAGATTATTCGAATCCTTTCGTCATTCCTAACCGTGATTACATTTCAACAACCATGTTCCTGAAAAACAATAAAAGATTCAAGTATAATTCTTTTATTTTTGGAAGTTCAAGAGTATTAGCATATAAACCAGAATCGTGGCTCAGGCATTTATCAGAGAAGGATAAGCCTTTCATGTTTGATGCTTCAATGGAATCGATATATGGTATTTACACAAAAATCAAGTTTCTTGATTCTTTGAATGTTCCGATGAAGAATGTTTTAATAATAATTTGCAGGGATGAAACATTTAATCATTCTGAAAACCATGAAGGTCATTTATACATAAAACACCCTTCTGTATCCGGAGAAAGCGCAATGACCTTTCAGTCACAATTTTTTAAAGCGTACTTAAGCCCGAAATTTTTATTTAACTTTTATTATTATGTATTTAGTGGAAAATATGAATCGTTTATGTCAGGATATATTGAACACAGGAAAATGGCATACGATACAATAACAAATCAATTGAGAATTATTGATCAGGAAACTGAAATAACAGAAAATCCGGCTAAATACTATAGAAAACGCTCTCAGCTATTTTATACTCGAAAAGCAGAGCAAGTTGATTCAGTTCAAAGAATAAATAGCAAACAATTATTTATGCTTCAGGAAATAAAACGAATTCTCGAAAAACATTTGACAAATTATAAAATTGTAATAAGCCCGCTATATGAACAAGTGAAATTTTCAGGCCCTGATCAAAACATATTAAACACTATTTTTAGAAAAAATCTTTATGATTTTTCAGGAAAAAACCAGTTTACCGAATTGATAACAAATTATTATGAGACAAGTCATTATCGGCCAAATGTTGGAGATAGTATATTTGAAATTATCTACAGATAGAAGGAGCTCATCTTAAACGTTAAACCTGATATTCAGGCAATCGCCATCGCCAACAACATAGTTTTTGCCTTCAATAGCCAGTTTGCCATGTTCTTTGCAAGCTTGCTCAGTTTTAAATGTAATAAAGTCGTTGTATTTAATTACTTCGGCACGAATAAAACCACGTTCCAGATCGCTATGAATAACTCCGGCAGCCTGAGGTGCTGTCATACCTCTGTGAATGGTCCATGCACGTACTTCCTTAACTCCAACCGTAAAAAACGACATCAGGTTAAGCAACTTGTAAGCTGACTGAACTACTTTATTCACACCCGGCTCAATAAGTCCGGCATCAGCAAGAAATATTTCACGATCTTCTTTGCTTTCAAGTTCAGCTATTTCGGCTTCAAGTTCCGCTGCTATTACCAACACCTCAGCATTTTCGTCTTTAACAGATTCAATAAGCGCTTTGGAATAATCATTGCCGGTAGCAGCTGAAGCATCGTCAACATTGCAGACATATATTACCGGTTTATCGGTGATAAGGTACATATCAGAAATGTGCTTGTGTTCTTCTTCTGTAACAGGTGCGGTACGGGCAGGTTTGAAATCCTCCAGGTGAGTTTTATAAATATGTAAGACTTCCATTACTTTTTTTGCATCCTTATCACCTAGTTTAATCAGTTTTTCAGTACGCTGAATCTTACGTTCCACCATGGTAAGGTCGCGGATACAAAGTTCGAGATCAACAATTTCCCTGTCACGTACCGGGTTAACATTACCTTCGATATGAGGCACTGTATCACTGTCGAAGCAACGAAGCACATGGATCAGAGCATCCGTTTGCTGTATTTCGGCCAGGAATTTACTTGAAGTACTTTCAGCTTGCCCTGAACCTTTTGTTAAGCCGGGAATATCAACAAGGTCAACCGTAGCCTGCTGTACACGCTGCGAATGAATCAGTAAATCAAGCTCATCTAGCCTGCTGTCTGGCACGTTAATCTGACCCATATGCGATTTCTGCATACCGGGCTGACTGTGAATTTTAGTATTTGCAACACAATTGAAAAGGGTGGTCTTGCCAGTATTTGCCAAACCTATAATTCCACATTTAAGAGCCATTTTTCTTGTTTTTAGGGGTGCAAAGGTAGTAACAAGTCAGGTGATAAAAAAGGGGCTCTGATGACTCACTGTTTTCAGCAAACATTCCTTTTAATAAAGCAGAATATTTTCATCAAAGTAAAAGTCGTATTTTGAACGAATCCTCAACATATTTAAAATACCAATACAGCTTCCTGTTCACTTCTATACCGTAATCTACACAGTAGTCATAATAAATATAATTCTCAATTACACTGTGGTAGCGGTTTCTTGTAAAGTAATTATTCCAATTACTCACTGCAACCTGGTTTTTGCACCGATAGTATTCATTACTGTAGTCTTTTGCAGGTGAGAAATTCAACAAATACCAATGATCAAATTCAGGATCGGTAATTGTAATTTCATATTCTGTGCTATCACTTTTAATGGATAATTGCTTGTCGGAGGATCCTGTCTTTTGTGATAGAGAACATGACCATACAATTAGCAAGACGAACAAAGGAAATATTAATTTCTTCATGGCAACAGTCTTTAAATGAACTAAATGCAGGCAGTAAAAAAAATAATCCTGTTTTTTAAAAATGCACAAATTTTATGCCGCAATGCAATAAAAAACTACCGATTAAGCTACTTTGAATCATCATCAAATAATTTCCCTTGTGTTGCCATTTTAGCTTTTATGCCGGCAACTTCATTTTGCAAAGCAGCCAGCGCACCAGCCATCTGGTTTACGGGCAGGTTAGGTTCAGGCAGTTCCGAACTGATGTAATGCACAAACCGCCATACTTCTCTCAAATCGTTGAGGTCAACGGAATAGGATTCGTAGAGTGGATTGAGTGAATGTAGCATCAATCGGCCTTCTGTTTTCAGCCGGTTTTCGGTCACTTTAAACATAATCCCATCGTTCAGGGTAAGAATAATGTATGCCTGGTGATCGCGAATCATATCCCAGTTCTGCACAAATTCGCCGGTAACAAACGATTTGTCAGGAATTGGCAACATGGAGTCGCCTGTAATCTGGAAGGTGCGGTACTTGCGGTCAGCAGAAAGAAACGGCAATTGAAAAGTAGGCAACACCTTAATATATTCAGGGTCGGCGAAACCAGTACGGTAACCTGCTGATGCCTTCTGGTTTATTATTTCGATGTTCTCCTTATTATTACTATCCACTGTAGTGGTAAGCACCCTAAGGTTTCCTCCGTTCACAAAAATATCGTTTCCGTGTTCCAGCTGGTATAATTCACTGTCGCGAAGCACACTCAAATCAACTGAAAGAAGTGTATCCACCGATATTTTAAAATATTTTGCCAGGGCCAGTAATGCTTCGATGCCCGGTTCGGCAACCCCGTTTTCGTAGCCGCTCAATGTGGAGCGTTTCAGATTGAGGGCAAGGGCAATGTCGTCCTGCGTGCGGCTGCGCCGTTTGCGCAAAAGTTTGATGTTTTGTCCGAAGGTTGGTTCCATGGTACATTTATTTTATAAAAACTCACCCCTTGCCCCCTCTCTTTGAAGGAAAGAGAGGGGGTGAGGACGAGGGAATTAGTTATTTAAGTATAGCAGTAAACAAAGTAATGATTGGCTAAAAGTTAAATTCTGTTCGGAAGGTCCCCCCCTCTCTTCCCGAAGAGAGGGGGCCGGGGGGTGAGTTTTCTGGAACATTTGACGAATTTTTTCTCTGACCAACTCTTCATAAATTGTCTCTTCGTTTTTGATTCTCAGAACACGTAGACCCAATTCATCCAAAACAGAAGTTCGCCAACTGTCATATTCTTTTTGTGATTTGTGTATTTCTCCATCTATTTCAAGTATTAGCTTTTCTTCTGCACAATAAAAATCAACGATAAAAAATTGAAATGAGTCAAATGAATTTTCATAAATTATTTTGTGTTGCCGCAGAAACTTCTTTCCATCAAGCCGTCTGTTTCTGACTAATTCCCATACAATTCTTTCTGCCTCCGTCATGTTTTTACGGTTCTCCCGGCAAATTGCAACAACAAATTTCTTTCGCGAATCAGGTTTCATGGCTGGCAAGAAACTCACCCCTGCCCCTCTCTTTGAAGAAAAGAGAGGGGGTGGAGACGAGAAAATTAGTTATTTAAGAGCATTCGTAAACATGGTAATGGTCGGTTAAAGTTAAATTCATGATCAGAGAGTCACCCCCTCTCTTCGTGAAGAGAGGGGACCGGGAGGTGAGTTTTTTTTTTCACAACCATCCTCAATTCAAAAATTATGATTATATTGTAGTCAGATTTTTGATTAATTTTTAATCAAAATTAATACATTTTTTGTAATAATGTACAACGAACTGAAAATAATTTTACCACAGAGGTTTCCTGATAGTCTGCGCAGGACTGGCCGCACCATTGTGCATATGGATCTCGACACGTTTTTTGTTGCGGTGGAGCGGCTTATGAACAGCCAACTTATCGGGAAACCTGTTATTGTAGGAGGATTTTCGGACCGCAGCGTGGTATCGAGTTGCAGCTACGAAGCCCGCAGGTTTGGAGTACATTCGGCAATGCCCATGAAAATGGCCCGTATGCTTTGCCCCGATGCCACCGTAGTGCGTGGCGATATGGAACAATATACCAGATACTCCAACATGGTTACCGATGTTATCGCCGAAAGTGCACCCGTGTACGAAAAAGCTTCAATTGACGAGCACTACCTCGACATTACCGGCATGGACCGCTTTTTCGGCAGCGTGAAATGGACGCACGAACTCCGGCAGCGCATAATCAGCGAAACAGGCTTGCCAATTTCGCTGGGACTTTCGGTAAACAAAACGGTATGCAAAATAGCCACCGGTGAAGCCAAACCCAACGGCGAACTTGAAATTCCTGTCGAACGGGTAATTCCTTTCCTCGGGCCACTTTCGATAAACAAAATCCCGGGTATAGGCGAAAAAACCTACCGTCTTCTACGTTCCATGGGTATAGCCAGCATTGACACTCTCGGTCATATGCCTCCCGAAATGATGGAAAAAGTGCTCGGGCAAAACGGATTAGTAATCTGGAAAAAAGCCAACGGCATCGACACAACTCCTGTAATCCCCTATTCCGAACGAAAATCGATCAGTACCGAAACTACCTTTGAGCAGGATACTATCGATATCCATATGATTAACGAACTGCTGGTGCAAATGGTGGAGAAAATCGCCTTTACCCTCCGCAAAAAACAGAAACTCACTTCCTGCGTAACGCTTAAAATCCGTTACTCCAACTTCGATACGCATACGGTGCAACAGCGTATTGGCTACACCTCGTTCGATCATGTGCTGATACCCGTGGCCAAAGAACTGTTCCGCAAACTGTACCAACGAAGGATGCTTATACGGCTTGTAGGCGTAAGGCTGAGCCACCTGGTAACCGGCGTACAGCAAATCGATCTCTTCGACCAAACCCCCGAACTTATAAATCTTTACCAGGCCATGGACCGTGTACGCCTTCGCTATGGGCGAAAATCACTGGTAAGAGCTGTAGGAATTGATTCGAAGGATAAGGACGATGATGAGTAAAAGTATTTCGGATTTTTGATTTCGGATGTCGGATTTATAAAATCTGCAATATTTCAAGAGTTCTAAGTCTCAAATCACAAATCCACAATCATCAATCCTTTATGTATCTCAACTGCCACTCAAATTTCAGCCTCCGTTACGGCACACTTCCCATTAATAAACTGGTGGGGAAAGCCGTAGCAAATGGTATTGATACGCTTTCGCTTACGGATATCAACAACAGCATGGGCGTGGTTGATTTTGTGAAGGAATGTAATAAACATGGAATAAAACCAATAGCCGGTATCGAATTCCGTGATGGAAATGAACTGTTATATATAGGTATAGCGCGCGATAACGAAGGCTTTATGGAATTGAATGAATTCCTGAGTTATCATAATATTAACAAACTGCCTTTGCCACAGCAGGCACCGGAATTCAGCCACAGCTATGTTATTTATCCTTTCGGTGAAAAGTCGCCACAAAAATTGCGCGATAATGAATACACCGGTATCCGAAGCACAGAACTTAACAGGTTGCTTTCGGCGGAATACCGCAACCGGGAACATAAACTTGTAGCGTTGTGCCCTGTAACTTTCGAAAATGAACAAGGGTACGAACTGCACCGAAACCTGCGCGCTATCGACAACAATATTTTGCTGAGCATGCTGATTCCCTCGCAGGTGGCTGCTCCCGACGAGCTTTTCGCACCGCCGGCAGAACTCGAAAAACTGTTTGAATACTATCCGCTGATTATTTCCAATACCCATAAGTTGCTTGATGATTGCAGCATCAAATTTGATTTCGCTAACTCGAAAAACAAAAAAATATTCTCGGCAAGTGCCTACGATGATAATCTTCTGCTCGAAAAACTAGCCCTGGATGGAATGGTTTATCGCTACGGCAAAAATAATAAAGAAGCAAAACAGCGGATAAAACACGAACTCGGGATTATTGACAAACAAGGTTTCTCCTCGTACTTCCTGATAACATGGGATATTATCCGCTACACTATGAGCCGCGGATTTTATCATGTGGGCCGTGGCAGCGGGGCCAACAGCATAGTAGCTTATTGCCTGCGTATTACAGATGTCGATCCCATTGAACTGAACCTGTATTTCGAACGTTTCCTGAATCCGAAACGAAGCAGCCCGCCCGATTTTGATATTGACTATTCATGGAAAGACCGCGACGAAGTGTTCGATTATATTTTTAAACGGTACGGTCATAAACACACCGCACTGCTTGGTGCTACCTCGACTTTTAAAGCAAAATCGACATTGCGCGAACTGGGAAAAGTATATGGCTTGCCCAAAGAAGAGATTGATATACTGGTTGAAGAACCAAATAATCCGCTCAACAACAACGATATCGCAAAGCATATTGTAAAACTTGCCACACAAATGACCGATTTCCCCAATATCCGCAGCATTCATGCCGGCGGCGTGCTGATTTCGGAAGAACCGCTTACGGCTTACACCGCACTCGACATGCCGCCAAAGGCTTTCCCGACCACGCAATGGGATATGTATGTGGCCGAAGATCTGCGTTACGAAAAGCTTGACATCCTTAGCCAGCGCGGCCTGGGGCATATACAGGAAGCTGTTGATATTATCAAGCAAAACAGGGGAATCAGCATTGATATTCATCGTGTATCCGATTTCAAGAAAGATAAAAAAATCAAACAACAACTGAAATCGGCCGAGACCATCGGCTGTTTTTATATTGAAAGTCCCGCCATGCGCGGGCTGCTGAAAAAGCTGAAGTGTGACAATTACCTGACGCTGGTAGCGGCAAGCAGTATAATCCGGCCGGGAGTTGCGCGCTCTGGAATGATGAAGGAATATATCTGGCGGTTTCACAACCCGGATAAATTCAAATACCTTCATCCCATTATGGAAGAGCAACTTGCTGAAACATACGGCGTAATGGTGTACCAGGAAGATGTGCTTAAAATATGCCACCACTTTGCCGGCCTCGACCTGGCTGATGCCGATGTGCTGCGCCGTGCCATGAGCGGGAAATACCGCTCGCGGATCGAATTTCAGAAAATTGTGGATAAATATTTTGATAGCTGCCGCCAACAGGGCCACTCCGAGGAAATTACGAATGAAGTGTGGCGACAGATTGAGTCATTCGCCGGGTATTCCTTTTCAAAAGCACACTCGGCTTCGTTTGCCGTGGAAAGCTACCAGAGTTTGTTTCTGAAATCATACTACCCACTCGAATTTATGACGGCAGTGCTCAACAATTTCGGCGGATTTTACCAGGCCTGGGTGTATATAAACGAAGCCAAACGATGCGGGGCTACAATTGAATTGCCTTGCATAAACCGGAGCAATCACACCACCACCATCAGCGGAAGCACAATATGGCTGGGCTTTGTATACATCGCCAACCTCGAAAGCAATACAGCTCATACCATAATTGACGAGCGCTTACGTAACGGGCCGTACCTCGACCTGGCTGATTTTGTAAACCGTGTGCCGTTGACTCTCGACCAGGCTATTCTGCTTATCCGGATGAATGCATTACGGTTTACCGGAGTAAGTAAGCAGCAATTGCTGTGGGAAGTTCATCTTCTGCTACGTAAATCAGCACTGCCACCAACCGACGGATCTTTATTTGCCACCCCGGCCAGGCAGTTTCACATGCCTGCACTCGACCATTCTATTGTTGATGATGCTTTCGATGAAATTGAACTGCTGGGATTCCCGGTAACGATGGGTTATTTCGATCTGTTACAAACCCCATTCCGCGGTGAATTCCGGGCACATGATATTTCCTCGCATGTAGGCGAAACGGTAAGAATGCTGGGATCGCTGGTTACAATTAAATACGTAAGAACGATCAGGAACGAGATTATGCACTTCGGAACTTTCTTCGATGTAGAAGGCGAGTTCTTCGATACGGTTCATTTCCCGCAATCATCTAAACAATACCCGTTCAAGGGCAGAGGTGTTTATTTAATGAAAGGGAAAATTGTAGAAGAATTCGGTTTTCCGAGTATAGAAGTAGAGAAAATGGCGAAACTGCCGTTTGTAAAGGACAGGAGGTATTTGTAAAAAGGGGTTAGGGTTTTGGGGTTAGGGATTAGGGGTTGGGGTCAGGAACAGGAATGCGAATCAGGATTTTTGGTAAATGCGGTGCTGATATTTCAGAATTACTAATTGTTCTACCTTTACGCTCTTTTTATCCTCATTTATGATTGACAGATTAGCCGAATATACCCAACGCATCGCTACTTATTCCGCCGAAAAACAAAACCTTGAGAAGAAGCAAAAGAACCTGCCTCTTTTCAGACTGGGTATGTTTCTCTTGACGGCTTTCCTTTTGTACCGGTTTCTTAACGTTCAATCATTTTGGACCGGAAGCAGCACAATCCTGGTTTTGCTGGCTTTTGTTACATTAAGCATAATCGACAGCAGGCTAAAGAAACGCATCAAACTGATTGAATTTTTTTTAAACATTAATCAGTTCGAGGTAAATGCTTTAAATGGAAACTATAGTTCCTTCGATCCCGGAAATGAATTTATTGATCAGTCGCATGATTATACCCACGACCTGGATATTTTCGGCGAAGGCTCATTGTTTCAGTTTATTAACCGGACGGCAACCATATTCGGGAAACTTCGGCTTGCTGAATATTTCTACAATGCGTTCGGGCAAAGCGATAAAGTGATTCAACGGCAGGAGTCGGTAAAAGAATTAGCCGAAATGGTTGAACTGCGACAGAAACTCCAGCTGATATTTCACGACGAGAAGATTACTGAATCCGATAAAACAGAAATGACTACCTGGCTTCAGAGCGAAAGCCCGGTAAGTAATCTGAAATTATTAAAGATTCTCGCGTACGGGCTTCCGGCAGTCACTCTGATTTGCTTCGTATTATTCATTGCCGGAATTATTCCATTCCCCGGTTTAATGATCGTTTTGCAGTGGATGGTTGTTGCTCTGTATGCAAAGCAAACTATGAATGTTCAGAGTATTATCACTTCAAAAAGCAAAATACTGAACAAATACGCGCAATGCCTGCAACTCATTGAAGTGACTGATTTTAAATCGGAATATTTTGTTCGTATCCGGAAACAATTACTTGGCGCTGAAGTACAAAGCCCATCAAAAGTTATCCATCAACTTTCCAGGATATTGGATTATATGGATCAAAATCTGAACATTCTTGTTTCGGTAATTCTCAATGGCCTTTTTATGTTCAATCTTCATCTTTTGCTAAAAGTTGAAAAATGGAAAAAACAAAACCAGGAGAATGTGCCTAATTGGGTTGAAGCCATTGCAACATTTGATGCCATGAGCAGCCTGGCTAATTTCGCGTATAATTACCCGGATTATGTCTATCCGAAGCAAATTGATGAGGAATTTGAGTTTTCAGCCGAAAACCTCGGGCACCCGCTTATTGCTGAAGCAAACCGCGTAGTAAATACTATTGAAATTAAAGGATGGAACCAGTTTGCAATCATTACCGGTGCTAATATGTCTGGGAAAAGTACTTTCCTCCGAACCATTGGTGTGAACTATATCCTGGCAATGGCCGGAGCATCGGTGTGTGCTTCTAAACTGAGCTTCTACCCTATCCAGATTCACAGCAGCATTCGAACAAGCGATTCACTGACGCGCAATGAATCCTATTTTTATGCTGAGTTGAAACGATTGAAAAAAATAATTGATGAACTTGAAAGTGGTAAGAAAAAACTGATTCTGCTGGATGAAATTCTAAAGGGAACCAACTCCAAAGATAAACAAGCCGGATCCATTGCGCTGATAGAACAATTGCTGCATTATAAGTCAGTCGGACTTTTCGCTACGCATGATCTGATGCTCGGCGAACTTGCACCACGCTTCCCCGGACAGGTAAATAATCTGTGTTTCGAAATTCAGATCGAAAATGATAAAATGCTTATCGACTATAAACTTCATGAAGGTGTATGCAAGAATCTAAATGCAACATACCTGATGAAGAATATGGGTATCCTTTTTGAAAACAAGTAGAAAGTTCCTTTTAAAGAAGGCAGAATAACTCTTCGTTTCTAGTAAATTTCTGCTAGCGGCTTTTTCAAAAGTCAGGATAAAGGATCATTCGAAATAATAGTATACCGATGCGATTTTAATTTTGTTTTCAGAAATGAATTTTAAATGTTCTTTATATCTTTATAGCCTCAATTCGTTGTCCTATTTAAATATTTCTGTATAATTTCAACCAAAACTATCCTTATGAAATCGATTCTGATCATCATTTTAGCAATTTTACTAACGGTAAAAACTTCGGCACAGATCGGCACCTACCAGGCAAATGTACCAACACCAGGATTTTACCTCGGTCTGGGGACAGGACTTGAAAGTTTTTCAGGTGTAATTGGAGTCACGGGTGATTTACGGGTAACAAAAAACTTCTTTCTCCGGGCAGGCGCGGGTATTGGTTCCTGGGGAGGAAAATTCAGCATTGGAATCAAAAATGAATCCAGAACAGGCAACAGTTTTGGATATGGCATATACCTCTCAAGGGCAACAGGGTTAAAAGATTTTACAACAAGTCTGGAAACCACTTCCGGGACCAAAGATGTTAAACTTAATCTATTACCCGGATCTACAATCAATCCTACAGTTTCCTATAAATGGCTGATACATAATCTCCACCGTTTTTTTATTGAGGCAGGGTATGCTATTCCTTTGCAAACAGATCCTTGGAAAGTTACAGATGGTTCTCAACTTACCGAAACAAGCAAATCTGTTCTGCGTATCCTTTCCCCGGGAGGCTTTTCATTAGGCGCTGGAATTCAGTTTGCATTGTAAATCAGCTACATTGCATCAAAGTTATCGCTCATCAATATACATTTATTGATTAAAAATCAGAGTAGTTATGAATTAAAGCAGGCAAATTTTCCTGCTTTTTTTATTTCCTCTAAAAAACTATTTTTACACCATAAAAGTAACTTCTGGCAATTGAGCTGGACAGAATCACAAAACGGGAATTCATTTGAAACAGATTCATTATGAACTGGCTTAAAAATGTTACACTGGCAATTTGCCTCTTTTCAGGCATTCTGGTAGCTTTTGCACAACCAACAGAAAAGTTAAATCTAACTTTTGATTCAATTCCTGACAGGTGGGATCATGGATTCCCGCTTGGAAACGGAATGATTGGTGTACTCGTATGGCAGCATGAAGGAATGCTTCGTCTTTCTGTTGACCGTGCAGATTTATGGGATTTACGACCAACCGCAGAGATCGATAGATACACGTACAAATGGGCTTATCAGCAAAGGTTAAAAAATGATTTTGATACAGTCTGGAAAGTCGCTGACGAACCCTACGACCGGGATGCAGCTCCTACCAAAATCCCGGGTGCAGCTATTGAATTTGATATCAGTAAACTTGGTCCCGTTGAATCTGCAACACTTGATATTGCCTCTGCGGTTTGTACTATTAAATGGAAAAATGGAATTATTTTCCGCACCTTTGTAGATGCAACCCAACCTCTGGCACGATATGATTGGCACGGAATTTCTCTGCTGCCATTACTTAAAGCACCATCATACACAACCCAAATTGCAGAAACCAACTCAAACCAGGTTGTTGGCGGAAGTGATCTGCGAAGACTTGGATACTCTGAAGGGAAAATAGTTACATCAAAAAACCTGACGGTATACAGGCAAAAAGGCTGGCAAAAGTTTGAATATGAAGCTGCCGTAATTTATTCGAAAACTAATTCGGGAAACGAAGGATGCTATACACTTACTTCACATTACGCCGATAAATCCAAAGCAATTCCTGCAAATGACATCGTAAAAAAAGCTATTAAAACGCCTTTCGATAAGGCTATCGCTAATCACAAACAATGGTGGCTCACATATTGGCAGCAATCGTCAGTTTCAATCCCTGATGCTCAACTTGAAAAACAATATTACCTCGACATGTACAAGTTTGGAGCTGCCTCACGCAAAGGTGCTCCACCAATAACACTTCAGGCTGTGTGGACTGCCGACAACGGCAAACTGCCTCCATGGAAAGGTGATTTACACAGCGATCTGAATACGCAGCTGAGTTACTGGCCTTCCTATGCCGGGAATCACCTTGAAGAAGCATCCGTTTTTACCGATTGGTTGTGGGAACATAACACTACCTTTAAGAATTATGCAGCTAAAGTTTTTGGTGCAAAAGGAATTAATGTTCCAGGAGTGGCTACGTTAGCCGGCGCTCCTATGGGTGGATGGCATATGTATTCTCTTTCTCCAACTGTAGGAGCCTGGCTGGCACAGCATTTTTACCTGCAATGGCGCTATACCATGGATCGTGATTTTCTGAAAAACCAGGCATATCCATGGTTTTCAGAAACTGCAGCCTTCCTGGAACAAATAACAGTATTGGAAGGTGGTGTTCGCAAACTTCCTATGAGTTCGAGCCCGGAATTCAGGGACAACAGTATTGACGCCTGGTTCCTGGACATGACCAATTACGACCTTGCGTTATGCAGGTTTGCTTTTGAAAAAGCCGCTGAACTGGCGTTAGAAATGAATCTGCCTGTTGAAGCGGAGCATTGGAAAACAATTCTTGCTCAATTCGGTGAATATAGTCTTGACGAAACCGGCGGACTTAGCGTTGCCAAAGGCTTTCCATTAAATGAGTCGCATAGGCATTTCTCGCATATGATGGCTTTCCATCCGCTTGGTTTACTCAATTATGACAATGAAAATGACAGAAAGATCATTAATAATAGTATGGTTCGCATCGAAAAAAATGGCACATCGCAATGGTGTGGATATTCATTTAGTTGGCTAGCCAATATGTATGCAAGGATGAACAGAGGGGATGATGCCGTAAAAGAACTTAAAATCTTTGCTTCCTGCTTCTGTTCTCCGAATAGTTTTCACCTCAATGGCGATCAATGTAAAGCAGGATATAGCAGTTATACTTACGATCCGTTTACTCTCGAAGGAAATTTCGCTTTTGCATCGGGAATCCAGGAAATGCTGATTCAAAGTCACAATGGAATAATTAAAATTTTCCCTGCTGTGCCTGATGGATGGAAAAATATCTCATTCGAAAACCTGCGTACAGAAGGAGCATTTCTTGTTAGCGCAAAAAAAGAGAATGGTAGCCTTGATGCTTTCACAATCTGTGCCAATGAAGCCGGAATTGCACGGATTCAACTGCCGTTCCGAACTTTCCTTATCAGTAGTTCTGAGAAAATGGAACGACTGGAATCAACTAATAACAAGGAACTAATTCTCAAATTCGAAAAAGGCGGTAATGCGGTGATCCGAAATGGGTATGAGTAAAATGAACTTACTTTTCGAATAGTATTTCTCTTTCAAAAAGCTGTCAATCATTAGATTTCAACAATTATGCCTATAGTTGGCAGAACTGTACCTGATTCGCTGGGAAGATACTTAAGCTGATAATTCAAAGGATCTTTTAAAACAGGCTTGCCACTTGCATCACGCACCTGAACAAGTACGTCGGGTTGCTGTGCTTTAAAGTTGTATAAATTCTGAATGTCGAGGTACAGGTTAAGCGACCATTTCTTGAAAAAATATTGCTTATCAACCCTCAGGTCGAGCTGGTGAAAAACATTGAGCCGATTTGAATTATATCTGTTGTAGTCAAGATAGCCCTGCCCTGTTGCATCCCATGCTTCTATTAATGATGAGCGGTTGTAATCATACGGAGTATATGGTGCGCCTCCTACAAAACGCCATTTAATACCTATGTCCCAGTTTTTCTTTAGTGCGGCAAGTGCTGTAATATTTAAAATATTCCTGTTATCCCATGCCGAAGGAATAAAATCGCCATGCTTATCTTCAAAGGATGACCGTACCCATGTGTAGGAAACCGTTACATCTAATACACGGCTAAGTTTTTCACGATAGTATACTTCTACACCCCAGGCTTTCCCTTTCGAAACCGGAATAACACTTTCGGCACCTACTACTCCAAAATCCGCACCTTTACTTGCAAGTGAAACGGAATCGATGAGCGAGAAAGGATAATAATTATAAAATTTATAGAAACCTTCAATCGTGATTTTTGACTTTTCGTTTCTCCTGTAATCAATACCTGCAACAATATGATCGGCCTGAATATATCGCAATCCATTCGATTTATTCAACAGTTCGCCATCGGGTAGCCGGTAACCCATAGTTGTATAAGCAGGAAGCTGATAATATCTGCCTACATTAAAATCCACCATCAGTTTTGGGGTTAGTGAATACGATGCCGAGAACCTTGGTGAAAACTGGTCAAGCAGGTTCGACATCTGTTTTGAATAGCTGTTTGCATCGGCACGGATTCCCAGGGAAAGCATTAACTTTTCATCAACATATGATTTACTAACCTGTCCGAAAAGGTTCCATTTAAAAAAATCCAGATCGGAGGAATAATTAATTTCAGTTATGGTATCCTGGCTCGTTGGAATAAATACATGTTGGTGTGTGCGGTTGGTGTATTTAGCGTATTCCATCCCTGCACCATACGTAATTTTATATCCGCTTTTACGGGCAACTTCTTCATACCTCAACTTATTCTCAGTTTCGTAGGAGGAATAATCAAGTGTCTTGCCATTCGGATCGTTTTCATTATTATTCAAATACTTATATGCCTCGTTAAAAAGCATGTTTCGACTTATCACCAGTGTACTGTATGAATTTTCACGGTAATGGCGATAATTTGCGCCTATAGCATAATTCCATTGGTTGTTGACAGGCAGGTAACTAAGGATGTATTGCTGCTCTTCCGTAGGGTTTTTGATACCTGTGTTTAGCACAGATTTATCAAGCGCACCAATGCTGATAATAGTGAGTTCATTCTGATGGTTGAATTTTGTTTTCACCTTTAACGTATAATCAGTGAATGTTGGCAGGAAGGGTAATCCAATAGCGCTGAAAAGAAACTGAAGATAGGAACGCCGGACTGAAAACAGCACATTGGTTTTATCACCAACCGGGCCGTTAAGGCTGAACGCTGTTTCACTCGCACCAAGTGTTGCACGGTAAACCATACGATCGGGGTTACCATCAATAAGTTTCATATCGATTACTGAACTTAATGTATTTCCCTTGCTGGCCGGAAATGCTCCTGAGTAAAAATCGACATCGCGCAGGAAATCAGTATTTATAATTCCTGCCGGACCGCCCGAAGCACCCTGGGTAGCAAAATGGTTGAGATTAGGAATTTCAATACCATCGAGTAAAAACTTATTCTCCGAAGGTCCGCCTCCACGCACAATAATATCGTTACGAAACGAAACAGATGATGCCACACCTGGCAACGATTGAATAACTTTTGAAATATCGCGGTTGGAGCCCGGACTTTTTTCAATTTGGGCGATTCCAAGAGAAGTGAGTGAAAGCGGGCTTTCCTCCACCCGTTTGAAAATCGCTCCTGTAATTTCTACACCGCTTATCTGTACAGCTAATTCTTTCATCGGGATATCCAGAGAAGCTGTCTTAGCATTAGTGATAAGGATTTCTTCAGTCATCACTTTTTCAAATCCTATTGCAGAAGCTTCAAGTTTTACATATCCTGGATTTAATCCTTTAAAAATAAAATTCCCATCCAGGTCACTGACCGAACCTATTGATGTTCCACTGATTATAATATTTGTAAAAGGAAGTGGATCATTGTTTTTAACATTAAATACTCTGCCTTTAATAGAACCGGTTTGAGCAAATAAAGCAGTTGAAAAACAAAGTAAAAGACTAAAAAAAACTATTTTAAAATGTATTCTGTAATTCATGTTTAATGATTTCATAAAATGATTAGACAATAGGTAAACGTAGAATAATTGAAAATGTTTAATGAAATCTGAAAATTCATCTAAGGTTTATTAGTATTGTCCTTTTTAATCTCAAAAACTAATTTGATTTCAAATAATTCATGGCTTTGTCAAGATTAACTGTTAATCCATCTTCGCCTTCGAGCCAGGTAATTTTTATTCCTTTATTTTCCATGCGCCGGTACCAAGTCATTTGTCGCTTGGCAAATTGGTGAATAGCTGTATTTAATAACCTGAACATTTCATTGTAGGCCAAATCACCTGACAAATAAAGGGTTAAATATTTGTATTCCAGGCCATAAAACATAAGCTGTTCCTTAGTTAAACCTTTATCAAGCAATTGCCGGACTTCTTCCAGCATCCCTTCTTTCAATCGTTGAGTAAGCCTGGCTGTAATTCGCTCACGTATAATTTTGCGGTTGAAGCGGATTCCAAAAACCGGCGTATGGCTAAAATCAGTTGAAACGACTTTATCCTGATTCACGTTCTTAAAGTATTCTATTTCAATGGCTCTGATCAATCGGTCCCGATCGAGAGTGTCTGTAGTATTATGCAATGGCCGATAGGATGCTATCCTTTTTATCAGTTCCTCATTTGGCAGAGAGGACAATTTAAGTCTCAAAATTTCATCAACGGGAGCTTCAACAAGGTTATAACCAAGAAGGGCTGATTCGAGATATAATCCTGTTCCACCGCACATTAAT
>CAIWMA010000136.1 GCA_903913645.1 uncultured Bacteroidales bacterium
CGTTTCGGGCTCAAGGCTCTTAAAGGAATGGGCGATGCTGCAGCAGATTCGTTGTTATCGGAACGTACCGAAAATGGTCCCTTTGGAAATATTTTCGATTTTATAAAACGCGTTAATCTAAGGACTGTAAATAAAAGTTCTATGGAAGCGTTGGCGCAGGGCGGCGCTTTCGATAGTTTCGAAGGGATGCACCGTGCACAGTTCTTTGTGAAAGAAGCGAACGAAGATGTGACTTTCCTTGAAAAACTGATCCGTTTCGGCGGCAGTTTCCAGGCAATGCAGCAATCTTCACAGCAATCTTTGTTTGGTGACCTGGGACCTGTAGAAATTCCTGACCTGAAACTCCCGGATTGCCAGCCCTGGTCGAATATTGAAAAGCTAAAGCGTGAGAAGAATATTGCGAGTTTCTTTATTTCGGGGCATCCACTCGATGAGTACAAATTCGACATGGATACTTTCTGCAACACTACAGTTAAAAAGCTGAAGGAGAACATGGCTGCCGCTGCTTCACGCGATGTTTATATTGCTGGTATTGTTTCAAAAGTCCGGCACGAAGTAGCTAAAAACGGCAATCCTTATGGACGGTTTACCCTTGAGGATTTTGATGAAGCCATTGAACTGGCACTTTTCAAAGAGGATTACCTTAAATTCAAGCACCTGCTGGTGGATGATGCTATTGTGTTTGTTAAGATCAGGGCAGCATTGCGGTATGGTACCGAGGATCAGTTTGAACCTCGTATTCAGAAGATTTCGTTGCTCAGCGATATTATGGATGAACAGGCAAAAGCAATTATTGTACAGATTCCACTCGACAACCTTGCCGATACGATGACCAACCAGATTATTGATACGATAAAAAAGAACAAAGGAAACTGCAGGGTGCGGATTGAATTTTTTGATTTTGTGAATAATTACCGGGTTGAGACAGTTTCGTCGCATCATAAAGTTATGTGCAGCAACGCTGTGAAGCAATTAAAACTAATAAACGGTGTTAATACGAAGGTAAAAATCTAGAAATATTCATTCCGTATCCCAGTAATTACTTGGTTAAATTGCCTAATTTTGCAATAAATGAAACCATCTTCTGCGAACAAATAAGGCTTAACGTTGGTTTTAATGAGATTATATACTGACAAATTGAAAAGTAGGGAATTAGGATTCAACTATTTTCCATTTTCATATAACTATTAACCAATAACCATTAACAAAAACAAACATGGCACTTGAATTCACAGATGCAAATTTCGCGGAACTGGCTGAAAAATCAGATAAACCTGTAATTATAGACCTTTGGGCTGAATGGTGTGGCCCTTGCCGCATGGTTGGACCTATCGTTGAAGAAATAGCTAAAGAATACGAAGGAAAAGCTGTTGTAGGCAAACTGGATGTTGACAGCAACCCGATTACTACCGGTAAGTTCAGTGTCCGCAATATCCCTACTATTCTTTTTATGAAAAACGGCGAAATTGTTGACAAACAAGTTGGCGCTGTTCCTAAAAGCGTGTTGGTAGGTAAGTTGGAAAAACTTCTTGGATAGATTGGATAAAAGGATTTAGGTTTTGGGGATTAGGATTTAGGGGGAGAAGACCTGGATCTGATTTGTGATTTTTGAATTGCGATTTGTGAATCGTGATTAACAGCCCCTAGTCCCTAAAAACCCAACCCCCAAAACCTTATGCAATACCAGATCGACCAGAGCCGTATCCCGCAATATCCAAACCTGGAGTTGCTTGCCAGGACTGTTGTCGAAGGTTTTATTGTAGGGCTTCACAAAAGCCCGTTTCACGGTTTTTCGGTTGAGTTTTCGGAACACAGGCTTTACAATCCCGGGGAACCTACACGCCACATCGATTGGAAGCTTTACGGACGTACTGACCGTATGTACGTGAAACGCTACGAGGAAGAAACCAACCTGCGTTGCCAGATTGTTATCGATAATTCATCGTCGATGTTTTTCCCGGTACGCGAGGTGTTGGATGTGGATCATCCCAACAAAGTTACTTTTTCTGTTTATGCTGCTGCCTGCATTATGCAATTGTTGCGGCGGCAGCGCGATGCTTTGGGTCTTAGCCTTTTCAGTGATAAAGTGAGTTTGCATACACAGGCGAAATCCAATTCGGTGCATTATAAATTCCTGCTGGGCAAAATGGAAGAACTGCTTATGCCCCTGGCGCCTGAAGTACAACGCAGTTCGCAGGTAACTGAATCTCTTCATTTCATTGCCGAAAATATTCATAAACGATCGCTGGTTGTGCTTTTCAGCGATATGTTCGATGCGGGTGCCGACAATACTGCACTTTTCGATGCAATGCAACATTTACGTTATAACAAACATGAAGTAATCCTTTTTCATGTGGTGGATAAAGCCAAAGAGCTCGATTTTGATTATGAAAACCGCCCTTACAGGTTTGTAGATATGGAAACCGGTGCCGAAATAAAGCTCCAGCCAGCCGAAGTACGTAAAACATTTGCAGATGCCATCGGCAACTTCCACCAGGAATTAAAGCTAAAATGCGCTCAGTATAAAATCGATTTTATAGAAGCCGATATCAATAAAGGGTTTGAACAGGTGCTGCTGCCTTATTTATTGAAACGGGAGAGAATGATGTAGTTGTTAATCAACACAAATCTCGACATCCATTTTTTTAAACCATTATTTATTAGTGGCTTATATTTCCTTTAAACAACAATTGTGAATCCTTCTCTTTTCCTTTCTCCCACCAATCCTTCGGAATTACACTCCAGTTGTTCATCGCTTTGGGGTTTACAATTTTTTTATCTTCAATCCATTTCATCAGGTAATAGCGTAAATCTTTTGGTGTTGAAGTAACGATTCTTCCTGTAATTTCAGCTTTCGGGATTTTTGCGCCCAGCGTCAAAAGTCCGCCGCCGCCATTGGCCTGGTACGAATTGATAGCAACAGTATAGGTCTTCGTTAAATCGAACGGTTTACCATCAGCCATTGTGCTTATAGTTATCCTTTCGCCAGCAGGTTTACTGACATCAACTGTATAATTGATCCCGGCTGCAGAGGAAAAGTTGAAATAACTTGCTGCTAATTGCAATGATCCGTGCGATAAAATATAATCTCCTTTTTCATCGCGGCGGAAATTGATCAGGTTATCATCCACATTCTTCATCTGGTTAAACCATTGACCGTAAGAATATTCGAGATAATCCTTGATTTCCTGACCGCTCAGATTCATAGTATAAAGGAGGTTCTCGTATTTATATAAATTGAACATGTCGCGCACATAAATCTGACCTTTTTTGATTTCGGTATTAAATGAAAGCAGCGCAGCAAAAGATACATCAGCGTGGGTAAGTTCGAGTTGTATTTGCTGAATGAGATCAATGAAAGGGGAGTCACCAAATACAGATTCGTGTGTTGAAATTGTTTCGGTAAATTCGCCGATTGGCTTCGACACATAGGCTTTAATATTATTGATAACAGGTTCAAATTCAGTCATGAAAGCCTTGTCCGGCTGGTAATTCTCTATCTGAATTACATTCCCGCTTATTTCCTTTTTCCATTTTCCGGTTTCGGTGTTCTTATTTAAAATGATGCTCGCCTCAGTTGCAGTTCGCGAGGCGTTTAAGGTGCCAAGAATCAATACTTCGTTGCCATTGGGATCTTTCACCTTATAATTCCACCCATGATGATCATGACCGACAAATACGACATCAAAGCCAGGAACCTGTTCAGCCACCATTTGAGCAGCATTTTCATTAAGTGGTTTTTCTGCACTTTGCCCGTCGTAGTTTGCATCAACTCCTGCGTGTAAAAGTCCGATCATTACATCTGGATGCTCTGTTTCCCGGATGATTTCAGACCATTTTTTAGCACTTACAACCATATCCTGGAAATCAATTCCGCTCCAGATCTTTTCGGGAAGCCACATCGGGATTCCGGGTGTAATAAGCCCGAGAACTGCAATCTTTACACCGTTACGGTTCAGAATTGTATATGGTTTGAAATACGGTTCTCCTGTTTTAGTATCAACCGCGTTAGCCGCCATCCACGGGAATTTAAATTCTTTTACAATTTTATCGTAAACAGGATGCCCCGGTTCTATATCATGATTCCCAACGGTAGCCGCATCATATTTCATATAATTCATTACGCTGGCACAAATATGTTCGGATTTCGTATCTTCAAAATTGTAGTAATAAACAAGGGGCTGTCCCTGCAAAATATCACCGTTATCCAGCAATATTACTGACTGACTTTTATCCACTCTTTGCTCTTCAACATAGGTATAAACCTGTGCAAGAGATGTTGATGCTGGTTTATCATTTATGAAATCCCAGGGGAAAAGGGAGCCATGAACATCACTTGTTTCAATCAGCTTAAGCTTTAACGTTTGCGCATGGAGTGGAAGAATTGTATTTACTGAAAGTAAAAGGGCTGATAAAATAATGGTGGAGAATATCGAATGTCTTTTCATTATTGGTCTGTAAGGTTGTGAATGAATAATCCCGGTAAATTTACTAAAATTGGGCATGGTGAATGGAGGCCTATCGAAGATTTGGTAAATGTATCCCGTAAGGCTTAAGATAACATCCATTCATGAACGAAATTTCCCAATTAGCTGGTATACTTTAAAGTTTAGAATTAGGGTCAAATTCCTTTTACACGCTGCTAAAAATAAACTTCTGTTGACTTTCCAAAAAGGCAAATTTTACTTCTTGAAATCCACAGATTTGAGTAAAAGGAAAACTGTTAATGAAAAACAAATGAGGCTATCTCGTTTCCGGGATAGCCTCAATTTTATTTTTCAGTAGTTTAGTATTAACTGATTCTTTCGCTTAAAGGAAGCCCGTATTCTTCTACCATGCGGATATCAAGTTTTTCGAGCTCGTCAAGGATCGGATTGTAGATTCCTGGTAATACCGGGCGGAAAACACCTTTCACTGTAATCTGACCTGCAAGGATCATTTCAACGCCAATAGCTGCCGGCAAAGCAACGGTACGCGCAACTGAAGTATCGGTTGCCGGTGTTCCGAAATCGAGCATGCGTGAGCGGATCACTTCCTGATTGCCATCGGGATAAGTGGCAAGGAATGTATGCTGCATAGCAACCATATCTCGTTCGTTTTGACCAAGTTCCATTTTTGCAATCATTACATCGCTGGTCACTTCGTAAGGTGAGTCTTCGGTGCGGTTAAGCGGTTCGTTGCTAAAAAGCCCCAGCCATTCCATTGCACCTAAAGCATATGCATCCACATTGATACCAAGATGAGCAGCTACTTTCGCACGGATATCGGAACTGTCGGTTGTCCCAATTTGCTGGGCAATAAAATCAGCATAGGTTTTGCCTGCAAGATTTACTTTATCGTACGAAATCAGGTTTAACAGTTTCATCACATGCAGGGTTTCGCACCAGCCTTTATAACGGAAAGTTCCACGTTGAATGGTTTTCACTTCAGGAATACCATAAATATCTATATACGCAATTGAGTCGCGGTTAGGGTAAACTTCCAGATCACCAACTTCAGGGAAACTAACTTTTAGCGGAGTTTTGAAAAGGTTTTCGGTTGGAACATCTACCTCAACATTGTTTTTCATGTATTTGGCA
>CAIWMA010000137.1 GCA_903913645.1 uncultured Bacteroidales bacterium
CCCCGTCACTAAACGCGTCTTGTTTTATTGTGATAGGATGATATGGCTAATTAATCAAAGTACTATAGATGCGCAAAATCTATCACTTGCCAGATTTTTTATATTGCCATATTCGCCCTATGCAATCACAAACATTACTATGACCAAGATTTATTCTAAACGGGCAGTTTGCATTTTCATCATAGTCGACAAAAATAGCATCCGCTGAAATATATTTTAAAGCCGGACAATGAGGATTGGTAGTGCAAATGGTATAAACGTTCCTGTTTTTACTATCAGTTTCCATAATTGAAAATTTGTTCAAATACAGTTCACACTGTTGTACTGTTTTGTTTTTTAATCATCGTTATACACCAAAGTTTTTAAAATGTTGTATCCGGTCTTTACAGGTGCAATAATAGCTGTTACCCAAATTCCCAACCATAGTACACTTACGATTGGCATCATAATCAACAAATACCAGAATATCGCTGATAAAATCCGTTACAGGACAAACAGGATCAGTTGAACAGCCAATGCAATATCCCTGCTTTTTTTGAGTAGTATTTTTCATTACAAATAGTATAATTAAATATAATACAGTGTTCTTCAAAAATAATATATCAAATGTACTGCATAATTAATGAAAATGTACCTCGTTCGCATACATCTTTATTTCAGACGCGTGTGGGAACCTATCACCTATTACCCTTTGCCCTGTTATGCGTCTTACACAACATCTGGCAGTATACAGCCAATGTTGCTCCGCCCCTGCTCCAGACTGCTAACATGGTCTGCATCCATGTCAGACAGCTTCCAAATTTTGCTCTCGTGCGGTAGCGGGGACATTTTTCTTGAGGCAGTGTTGCTGTTAATATTGAAACTATTTAATTACTTTGGTTTAACTTTAAAAATTCTTCATAAAGCCAATCAATATATACTTCAAGTTTAAATTCAACAGTAGTATCATCAGCTCCTGTTTCTGTCTGTATACCATCGTCTGTTATTGATATTTTTTGTTGCCTGTATAACTGTTTTGAAATTTCGTAATATTTTTCGAACAGCCAATCACGACAGAAATAATCACTATCGGCTAGATTTTTACTCAAAATCACCTGATTTCCATTGGCATCAAATCGCCCCGGCTTATTTGTAACCGAATTTTCAACCGGAAAACCTATTATATCCAATATAATAGGCAGGTTGCTAACTGCAATGCCTGACAGGTCAATCCCTTTCTGTGATAATTCATAAAATAATATATCCTGTTTATATTCTTCAAACAATAATTTTACAAGGTTTCGTTTCATAGGTGTAATTTGTAGTCTGTTTTTGTTAACCATTTATAATACCTCAGTCATAGCAAGGGTGTGATTGAAAGATGCGCCCTGACTAAGACATCACCTGTTCCCCTTCGCCCTGTTATGTGTCTTACACAACATCTGGCAATTTTTAACCAATGTTGCGCCGCCCTTGCTCCATGCTGCTACATGGTCGGCATCCATATCAGCCAGCTTCCAGACTTTACTTTTGTTCGCATCATGACCAAGTGCACAAAGCGGGCAGTTCGATTCGCCTTTGGTTTCAGCTTCAGTAGTTTGTGTTGCGTAAACCGATTTCTTGGTTGCCTCGTCAAAAACCCGTACATCAAGCAATTTCGTGTCGACCATACCGCCAAGGATATATTCAAAAATACCCTTACGGTTTTTAACGTACGGGTCACCATAGAGCAGCTGCAATTCTGCTGATACTTTAGCCGGATCGTACGCCGTACTGTGATACGTTTCGTACAATTGCCCCCATTCCAGGCCGCGCATCTCACTTTCCACATCTTTAAACACGCTTGAAACCCATTCAATAACGCTGTTGAAATACGTTTTTAATCCTGTAGTATTCGTATCGAAACGGTGCAGGCTCATATAATCGCTGACATTGCCTTTGCTCACCCAATCAAGTGCACAGGCCAGGTAATCCTGCCGGTTAGCGCTCCCAGCTACATATGCGCTCCATTTCTGGATGTTGGAGTTCTGGCTATTGCTAAACTCCGCCTTGCCGAGTGTTACAAATGGACCTGAGAATATGGCGTTAAGTAATTCCTGGTCGTTGAGCGGAACACCGGCAATATTAATTGTGCGAAACCATTGCTTTATCTCCGTTTCGGTGCCTTCGCATTCGTAAATGGTTAGCTTGGTTTCCATAATCCGGGCCTGCTTATCGGCTGCAATACTACTAAAATATTGCTCCATACCGTTTTCGTCCTTTACGGCAAATTTGTTGGTAACAAAGCGGCCAAAGCTGGTAATACGCTGTTGCCCGTCCAGCACTTCCAGTTTGGTATCGTTTACTTTAACCAAATAAATCAAACCCAGCGGGTAACCTTTAAGTATGGATTCGATAACGGCCACATCTCTTTTGCCATCGGCATAAATATAGTTACGCTGATACTCCGGCTGTATGGTTAATCTGCCACTCAGGCCAAACAAGCCCTTGCCTTCAAGTTCATTATATACAAATCCTTCGCAAATAGCTGCGACGGTAATATAGGTTTTTAGTGTTGTAATCATTTTTTATTGCCTTTATTTTTTTATGTCATGCCTTTCAGGCAGAGGTTAGTTATTTCGCTTTTAACCGAAGGTCGTTGACCTTACGGTTAAGAAAATCTGACCTCTTCGAGGTTGTTGCCTCCTGATTCGTAAGTGCCAAATCCTTCACTAATTGCTTTGAGAGTGATGATGTTTTTTTTATTAGCCTTTATCTTTTGTATGTCCTGAAAGGACAAATTTTCATAACATAAGGTCAACGACCTGGTGAAGATACGAATAGTACCTGTCTGCCTGAAAGGCAGTACTTAATCAGTCCTTCAAAAAATATCGTTCATCTATCTCAATACCGTTTTCAATCAGAAAATGCCTGTATTCATTCTCGAAGCTTACTTTTTTATGATGTTCTTTCTGGTTTTTTATATAGTCTATTATTATTTGTTTATCATTCAGGTTGTAAGTAAATGCAGCAAAACTTATTGCCCAACCCTTGAAATCAGGAAAATCTGGATTTGTTTTCATCCATTTACTTGAATATTCTTTGAGCTCTTTCATGAAATCAGAAACAGCAAAAGTAGGATGAATATCAACAAGCAGATGAATGTGATTTCCCACACCACCAATGCGATATAATTTAGATTTCTTATTGTTGATAATGCCCATCATGTAAGCATACAACTCATTTTCATGTTGTTCCGGAATTGTATTCATCCCATACTTAGTACGGAATACTATGTGATATAACAGCCGCGTGTAACTCATAGGTTAACTTTATGTCCTGCCTTCCAGGCAGAGGTTTGTTATTGGGCTTTTAGCCGA
Source organism: uncultured Bacteroidales bacterium (assembly GCA_903913645.1). GTDB lineage: Bacteria > Bacteroidota > Bacteroidia > Bacteroidales > UBA4417 > UBA4417. Next base: position 3,339 of record CAIWMA010000137.1, read on the forward strand.
AGGTCGTTGACCCTTCGGTTAGGAAAGTTTAACCTCTTCGAGGTTAATGCCTCCTGATTCGTAAGTAACATATCCTTCGCAAATAGCTGCGTCGGTGATATCAGTTTTTAGTGTTGTTATCATTTTAGTGGAATTTATTTCTTGTATGTCCTGCCTTCCAGGCTGAGGTTTGTTATTGGGCTTTTAGCCGAAGGTCGTTGACCCTTCGGTTAGGAAAGTCTAACCTCTTCGAGGTTGTTGTCTCCTGATTCGTAAGTGCCAAATCCTTCGCAAATAGCTGCGACGGTAATATCGGTTTTTAGTGTTGTTATCATATTGTTTTTTTCTTATGCTTAATAAGTACTCTCTGATAAACTTTTTCCAATAAACCATCGCGAAAAACCACTCCACTTGCATTCATATCATAAGTTCCTTTTTTTTCAAACTTATCAACGTATGCCTTTTTACACTCTGCTGATGTATAAACTTTTGTTTTATAATTATATAGATCTTCATTCTCACACATTCCAACAATCTCAAACTGCTCAGGGGAATATTTATCAAGAAAACTAATCGGTACGCCCATCGCTCCGTTGTAATCGCTGGGAATAGCGTCAGTAAATGGTACTTCGATGGCGTTGTAGTTTTCATAGCGATCATACGATTCTTTACCTTTAATCTCCTTGTGCTTACTATATTTCAGGTTGTCAGCCATGGTCATAAGTGGTAATATTTGGTGACGCCGTCCATGATCCAGATTGGTAAACCAACAAACATTCCTGAACTTTACTAAG
>CAIWMA010000138.1 GCA_903913645.1 uncultured Bacteroidales bacterium
ATTGAACTGCTGAAAACGCCCGAAAAAACGGGTATAGGAAATAGCGTAACTATTAAGGGTTGGGTTCGCACCAAACGCGGCAATAAAAATGTTGCTTTTATTGCATTAAATGATGGCTCAACTATCCATAGCATACAGGTGGTTGTTGATTTGGCAAATTTTGATGAAGAACTGCTGAAACAGGTGAATACAGGTGCATGTTTATCTGTAACCGGTACTTTGGTTGAATCACCGGGCGCCGGGCAGTCGGTTGAAGTTCATGCTTCACAAATCCTGGTTTACGGTGGAGCCGATCCCGAAGTGTATCCTTTGCAGAAAAAAGGACATACGCTCGAATTTTTGCGTGAAATTGCGCATCTCAGGCCTCGGACCAATACTTTTGGCGCTGTTCTGCGAATCAGGCACAATATGGCTTTCGCCATTCACAAATATTTTAACGACAAAGGTTTTTACTACATTCATACACCTATTATTACAGGTTCGGATGCAGAAGGTGCCGGCGCAATGTTCAGGGTTACAACCCTGGATATGAATAATCTGCCTAAAAATGAAACCGGTGAAATTGATTATGCCCAGGACTTTTTTGGCAAAAGCACAAACCTTACAGTTTCGGGTCAGTTGAATGGTGAACTGGCTGCTTTGGCTTTATCCGAAGTATATACTTTTGGACCTACTTTCAGGGCCGAAAACAGCAATACGCCACGCCACCTTGCAGAGTTTTGGATGATAGAGCCAGAAATGGCATTCTACGATATTACCGACAACATGGACTTGGCGGAAGATTTTCTAAAATACCTGATCCGCTATGCACTCGACAATTGCCATGATGACCTTGAATTCCTACAGAAAATGTACGATGGCGAACTGCTCGAACGACTCAACTTCGTTATTAACAATGATTTTGAAAGACTTACATATACCCGTGCAATTGAAATCCTGGTGGCTTCAGGTCAAAAATTCGAGTTCCCGGTTGAATGGGGCACTGACCTGCAATCGGAACACGAGCGTTACCTGGTCGAAAAAGTCTTTTCAAAACCTGTTATCCTTACAGATTATCCAACAGAAATCAAGGCTTTTTACATGAAGCAGAATGAAGATGGCAAAACCGTAAGAGCCATGGACGTTCTTTTTCCCCGTATTGGTGAAATCATCGGCGGATCTCAGCGCGAAGAAGATTACGACAAACTTGTGGCCCGCATTCATGAGCTTCATATCCCTGAAAAAGACATGTGGTGGTATCTCGAAACGCGTAAGTTCGGCACGGCACCTCATGCAGGTTTTGGATTGGGGTTTGAAAGGCTGATGCTGTTTGTTACCGGAATGGCTAATATCCGTGATGTGATACCTTTCCCGCGTACACCTATGACTGCTGATTTCTAGCAGGCAACAATATGACTTTTCGCAGTCTGCTCTATTAATCAAATAGTTTATCTTTGGACTAATCTTAAAATCCATTTCATCACTTTATATGCTTAATCAACGCCTACAACAGAAATTATTACAGAAACTTTCGCCTCAGCAAATTTTGCTGATGAAGCTTTTGCAAATTCCGTCGATGGCATTAGAGCAACGTATCAAACAGGAAATCGAAGAAAATCCGGTACTCGAAATTGACGAGGAATACGACAGGGATAATGATAATGAATCGGATGATTACAGCGATGTTGATAAAGATAAGAATGAAGATTCACAAAATGATGTGGATATCAATGATTACCTGAGTGATGATGACATTCCTTCGTACCGTCTGAATGCCGGCAATACTTCAGCCAGCGATGAGCATAAAGAAATGCCTATGACTGCTGATACGGGATTTCTGGAAGCACTGCTTACGCAACTCGATCTGAAAGAATTACCTGCGCAGAAACGCATAATCGGGACCACTATTATAGGCAACCTTGACGAAGCAGGATACCTGCAACGCGATTTAAATGCCATGATCGATGACCTGGCATTTACACAGGGAATAACTACAAACCTGGCTGAAATCGAACAAATGCTCAAGGTAATACAGAGCTTTGAGCCTGCCGGAGTTGCTGCTCGAAACCTGCAGGAATGCCTGATTCTGCAATTGAAAAGATCGGATCCTTCTCCTTCTGTTAAACTAGCAGTGACAATTCTCGACCGTTGCTTTGATGATTTCAGCAAGAAACATTATGATAAAATCCTGAAACGCACTCATTCGGAAGAAGAAGAACTGAGGGATGCGATTAACGAAATTTTAAAACTCAATCCGAAGCCTGGCAGTGCATTCAGCGCATCAACCGCAGGTAATCAGTATGTAATCCCTGATTTTATTATTGAAAATAAGGATGGCGTTCTGGAATTAACCCTGAACCAGCGCAATATGCCTGAACTGAGGTTAAGCAGAACCTATACGGATATGCTTGAATCCTATGGAGAGAATAAACACAAAAAAGAAAAAAATGACTCGCAACGCGATGCTGTTGTGTTTATAAAGCAAAAAATTGATTCTGCCCGATGGTTCATTGAAGCCATAAAACAGCGTCAGGACACTCTTTATGTTACGATGAAAGCAATAGTTGACTACCAGCACAAATATTTTCTTGAGGGCGATGAAACCATGCTCAGGCCAATGATTCTGAAAGATATAGCTGAACGGGTCGGCCTCGACATCTCAACCATTTCGCGTGTAGCCAATAGTAAATATGTTCAAACACCTTTTGGAACATTCCTGCTTAAGAGTTTCTTTTCCGAATCCATTCAGAATGAACAGGGAGAAGAAATCTCGACAAGGGAAATCAAGAAAATCCTTTCAGATTGTATTGTTGCCGAGGAAAAGAACAAACCACTCACTGACGAGGAACTCACTTTGATCCTGAAGAAGAAAGGCTATCCGATTGCTCGGCGCACCGTTGCAAAATACCGCGAATTGCTGAATATTCCGGTTGCTCGTTTACGAAAAGTAATGTAAGTTCCGGCCGTCAGAGTCTGCGCCTTTAATCCCAATTTTAATAGCTTTGTAACAAGAATTCGGGGAAGCATTTGCCTGGTAATTTATCATTGAATATTTCTAAAACTACCAAATCAATTATTTCACAATGAATTCCAAGGATTACACACTTTCACGGATTCTTTCCATTATACTTCACCCGCTTTTAATCCCAACTCTTGCTATTTCTGCTTTGCTCATGCAGCCTGATCTTTTCATATTGCTTCAACCAGTCGCAGTCAAATTATGGTTTATTTCTGTAATCTTAGTGTTTACCTTTGTAATACCGGCAGGTTCAGTATTTATTTTATACAAATTTAAAGCAATAACATCTATTGAACTAAACCAACGTACGGAACGGATAATTCCATTACTTATCGCAAGTTCCTCCTATATGGCTCTTCTTGTTTTCGTGAAACCTTCAAATATGCCACCGGTTTTTTTGTATATACTTTATTCTGCTACTTTCGCCTTGTTGGTGGGATTACTTATAACCATGGCTTATAAAATCAGTCTTCACACACTCGGATGGGGGGCTATTACCGCAACGATAATAAGTATTTCAATCCGCGTAGGAACACCTCTTCTCCAGTTACTAATTTTCTCCATAGGATTATCCGGATTGGCTGGTTATGCACGTTTAACGCAAAACGCCCACAATCAAGCCCAGGTTTATTTGGGCTATATTGTAGGCATTTGTGTTGTAATACTATTTTCTTTTCTCAGCTGATTAGTATGGTTTGAAAACCAAACCTACCGAAAGTGGACGAATCTGAGGTCCTAAGTCTTTATCAAATACAGATGATAACTGGTAAAATACAGATGCTCCAAACCATTTGTAGCCTATAACAGCATATGGGCCATAATGGAAGTTGTCAATATTTCTAAGTTTATAATCTTTTTCAATTACCTGGTACCCGCTGCCAGCAAGATCGCCACCTTTGTATTTTGTATGGGCATCTACTTTCCAACCCACCTTAAAACCGAGCGTAAAATGTGCATTGCTGGTTGATTTAAATTCAAAACCAAATGGAATATCCAGATAAGTTATAGTTAATTTACTCTTTTTAAGGTTGGTATTTGCACCGTTGAATTTAGCAGGGACATTGTAAAAATAGGACTCATTGGCTCCTACTCCAGCAGGTAATTTTTCGTAGATATTGTATTTGCCGGTTCCTAACAATGCCTCGTTATAAAAATTATGTGCTCCAATTCCTCCACCAACAAAAAATGATGCATGTCCCTTTTTGTCCAATGGAAATGAATAATGTATGAAAACATCAACCCCCTGATTAATAGCCCTGGGATTAATAGAATCAGGAACTTTCTGCCAGAAGTCATTAAAAACACCAAACCCGAGGCTTAACCTTTTGCGAATAGATTCAGCTGACGGTTTTTGTGCATACGATGAGGCGGCCAAAGCCAAAAAAATGATAATTAAAGATGCGTTACGTTTCATGTGTTAAATTTATTTTTTATGGGTCTCATGCATGTCGCCAGATTGATCAGTATATCATCTTTGATTGGAGTTACTAACATCTTTTTTATTGGTTTTTAAAGGTGTTCGTGAGACCACTTCGCTAAATTGCCCAATCATGGCTATTTCATGAATATAATTTTCCGAAGGCAAAGATAAAGTAAAAACCGGATTAGAAATATTGTAAGAGACAAATGAGAGTGTTAAGAATTGCTAATATCAACATTTAGCAATTAATATACGCCTGGTGATCTGAGAAAACCTGCTTTTAGACTTTATTCCCCAATATTCCGGCCGAATACCCATAGGAATAACAATACGTCAGGCACAGCCAGAAGAAAATGATATTTATTCTGTAAGAGAAGAATAGTAATTAAAAGAATCTGCTTTAGTTCTTGATCAGCTTAAATTCGTGGTTGTTTATCCGATAACTGTATATCCCACATTTAAAACCGCCAAGTTCAATATTCAAATCATACTCTCCCGGATCGAGAATTTTATTGACATACGTCTGTATTGCTTTGCCTTCGATAG
>CAIWMA010000139.1 GCA_903913645.1 uncultured Bacteroidales bacterium
CTTTCAAACACATAGTGAAAGAACGGGCATTTCGAATTTATTAATTCAATTCTATGCCGAATTTAAAGGAAGTCAGAATCAGGATCGCTTCGGTAAAATCGACACAGCAGATTACCAGCGCCATGAAAATGGTGGCAGCGTCGAAGTTACGCAGGGCTCAGAATGCCATTCTGAAAATGCGTCCTTATGCAGCCAAGTTGAAGGATATTCTGCAAAACCTGAGTGCCAGCCTCGATTCGGGCGATGGTAATTTATACACACAGCAGCGTAGTCCCGAAAAGGTACTGGTTGTTGTTCTCACTTCTAACCGTGGACTTTGCGGCGCATTTAACACAAATATTTTGCGCACGGCAGGTCAGCGGATGCAGATTGATTATGCTTCGCAGTTCAAAGCCGGGAACGTAAGTGTGCTCACCATAGGACGAAAAGGAACCGAGTTTTTCAGTAAACGTGGTTACACAATGATTTCCACACATGATTCGGTATTCGATAGCCTTACCTATGAAAATGTTTCAGTAATTGCTTCATCAGTTATGACTGCTTTTGCCGACAAAAAATTCGACAGGGTAGACATTGTTTACAACCAGTTTAAAAATGCAGTAGTTCAACGCGTGGTTGTTGAACAGTTTTTGCCGGTGGAAGCGCCAGCTAAAACTGAAGTTGTAGCCAAAGTGAATACTGATTATATCTTTTTGCCATCAAAGGAAGAAATTGTAGAGGAGTTAATTCCGAAGTCACTGAAAATACAGTTTTACAAATCAGTTCTTGATTCATATGCATCTGAACATGGAGCACGTATGACTGCCATGCACCAGGCTACTGACAATGCCGGCGATCTTATCAAGGAACTTAACCTTGCCTATAACAAAGCCCGCCAGGCTGCAATTACTAAGGAAATCCTGGAAATTGTGAGCGGTGCCGAAGCCTTGAAGAACCAATAAGAAGGAGCTGATATTGGCGATCAGAACAACTTTTCAGCTATTAACTTGTTCTCTTTAGTATAAAAAATTTAAATTTTAATATCATGATTAAAGAAGCAGTCGAAAAGGCAATTATTAATCAGATAAAAAACGAAGAGCATTCATCGAGGTTGTATTTGTCAATGGCCTCATGGTGCCAGGTAAAGGGTTATCCGGGAGCAGCAGCTTTCCTTTTCAAGCAAACTGACGAAGAACGCATGCATCAGCTTAAGTTTGTGCATTATCTCAACGACAGGGACGGGTACAGCCAATTGCTTGCACTTGATAATCCTACAGCCGAATATAAATCTTTACTTGATGTATTCGAAAAAGTGATGTTTCACGAGGAATTTATCACCGCATCCATAAACGATTTGTACGAAATAGCTTTAAACAATAAGGATTATACAACCGGGAATTTCCTGCAATGGTATATCAATGAACAGATAGAAGAAGAAAGAACCATGCATGGAATACTTGACAAGATGAAGCTTGCCGGTAACGAAGCCGGAGGCTTATTTCATATCGATAAGGAGCTTTCAGCACTTGCTGCAGCAAAAATTGTTGCAACACTGGTTACCGAATAATTTCCCGAAAATAATATATAAGCTGCTCTGAATAAGGCAGCTTTTTTTTGTAGTTTTGAATAACAATTTCCTGGGGATCAAAACACATATTGACTCGGGGGAAATATATTTATAACCATATTATTTAACCAGGATACCATGTTGAATATTGCGTTATTCGGCCCTCCGGGCGCAGGAAAAGGAACACAATCTGAATTCCTAATCAGTAAGTACAATCTCTTTTACATTTCAACCGGTGATCTTTTGCGAAAGGAAATTTCCGAGAAGTCGCGGTTGGGTTTAGAGGCTCAAAGCAGTATTGCGTCGGGCGGCTTGGTGAGCGATGAAATTATTGTTCAGATTATTGAAAAAACCATTACTGATAATCCGGATTCCAATGGATTTTTGTTCGATGGATTTCCCCGCACATATATCCAGGCCTATATTCTGGAAGGTCTCATGTTAAAACTGAATACTTCATTAAATTGCCTGATAAGCCTGGCTGTGCCCGAAGAGGAATCCGTTGCACGGCTTCTGAACAGGGGTAAAACCTCCGGCCGCAGTGATGATAATGAAAAAGTTATCCGCAACCGGCTGAAGGAATACAATGAGAAAACGCTGCCTGTTCTTCAGTTTTACAGGGACAAAGGCATTTACCTGGAAGTTAATGGCATCGACAGCATCGAAAATGTAAACCTTGCCATCACTAAAATCATCAACCACGAACTGAGCAAAAGCCTGTTCAATATTGTTCTTTTCGGTTACCCCGGGTCAGGTCGCGGGTCACAAGGCAAAGCGCTGGCAAAAGAATTCGGGCTCGAATATGTTGCCACCGGCGCTATGCTGGAGCATGAAATTGCCTCGAATTCGGAAACAGGGCGAAAAATCACTGATCTTTATGAAAACGGCCAGCTTGTACCAGACGAAATTGTGGTTCAGCTTATTGAAAAGAAACTGGCTAACTCAAAAGGTGTTAAGGGATTTATTTTTAAAGGATTTCCACGCACGCTGGTGCAATCCTATATTCTGGATGGATTATTAAAAAAATATGGTTCCGCAATCTCAAAAATTATTGAGATAGAAGTTCCTACGCTGGAACTTATCAGCCGACTCGACGAAAGAAGCAAAACTGGTAATTGCATGCCGTATGATAACAGTACAGCAAAAATTGTTAAGCGTTTGCAGGAGCATGAAACCAAAACAGTTCCGGTAATTCAGAAATACAACCAGTTGCACGGTGTTATTAAAATAGACGGGCTGGGGACTTTCGATGAAGTTTTTATGCGTATTTCTGCCGCTATTGAAAACGGATTCAGACACATGCGCTAGCAAAACATTTTTGGCAAAATACAAAAAAAGGCGGGTGTTTCCGCCCGCCTGTTTAATGTCACAGCATTTCACTGTGTTTCCCTTTGCCAAAAGAAATATCGTTTTGTTACTTGAAAAGCAACATATTATATAATTATTCATTAAAAACCGTGCTAAAATGCAGTTAATGGATAAAATAATGTGATTGAAGGAATTCTGAGGCGGTTAAAATATTTTAACAATCAGACATATAACAACTTATAGTCAGATATTATTTTGTTAATAATATCTTAAATCCAGGTTGATACGAAAAAAAATAAAGGAAAAGTGCCAAAAAGGGAAAACATGTCCGGTTTAGAATCGGATAATCTTCAGTGCTTTCCCTGTCCGGAGAAACCCTTTAATGATCTGTTGTACATCACGGTTGTCGCTGTAAGGTTTAATATAGTCCTTTATCTGGGAAGAATCAACCAGGTTGTTATCTATTGATATCCATCCGAATCCGGCGAAGACGTTGTTTTCGATTAGCACAACTGAGTGTTCATCTTCATTCCGGCCATGGTCAATAATAGCCATATCGGTCCATTTGTGCTGGAATTCCTTTAAAGCTGTATCAACTCTAAGGTTATAATCAACAGTTGGTTCAATTCCAATACATGCACCTTTACATTGCCCGATTGAGTGCTGAAAGCAAGCTCCGTGGTTCTGATAAAGACCGCATAATTTCTGGCAAAGATTGTATTTAGCAACGATTTCGTGAACCAAAACCAAGGCTTCATCAAAAGATGCAAAAACAGTATGTGGTTTCCCCGTTGTTTTTATCTTTTCAATCTGTAGCATGCGGTATCCTGATTGCAGGTACAGAGAGTATAACCCATATTTATATGAAGTTCGGCGCTGAAGCCTGTTATGCAGTGGTTTATGCTTCTTTATTTCATCCGATTCAAGCAGAAGCGCGATCAGTTCACTACCGGTTTCTTCGAAACTGATGCTTGCTGTATTCGAACGCATTTCGATGGCTTTGCTGGTGGTGCTGTTTTGAAAATGCGATAAAACCCTGGCGTGAATATTTTTACTTTTCCCTATATAAAGTAATTTCCCGTTTTCGTCGTGAAAATAATATACCCCGGGAGTGAGAGGCAACCTGCTGAAAATGGAGCGATCGAGTGAAGGGTGCAACCCATCAGTAGGAATCTGGCTAAGGGTCGGATCAACACTCAATAAACGCTCGAAAAGTTTTACCGTAGCTAATGCATCGCCTGCTGCCCGGTGGCGTGACGTTATCTGAATACCTAAACTGTTGCAGAGATTACCAAGGCTGTAGGAAGCATGTCCAGGTAAAAGTTTGCGTGACATTTTAACGGTACATAGTACTGGTCTTTTGTATTTATATCCCAGGTTTAGAAATTCCTGCTTAACAAAGCTGTAGTCGAATGGAGCGTTGTGAGCTACAAAGGTGCATCCTTCGGTAATCTCAACGATATTGCGTGCAACCTCGAAAAATTTCGGTGCATTAACCAGCATTTCATCAGAAATACCTGTTAACCTAGCAACGAAAGGAGGCACCTTGCATTCAGGATTTATAAGAGTGGAATATTCATTCACAACCTTTTCACCGTCGTGGACATATATGGCTATTTCGGTAATTCTTTCCCGGCTTGCATTGCCACCAGTGGTTTCGATATCAATAATTGCGTACACTATTCAGTATTGTAGAGCCTCAAAGATACTTTACAATTTCATTCGAACCGTGACTATGTTTATAAATGATTTAAACGCGATCATCAGACTAAATATTTATATGACTAAAAATCAACTTTATACATAAAGAAGTATTAAAATATCTTTGCAGAAAGCAAAAAAATCATACCTTTGCCGTTCGATAAGATAAATCCACCGGACATGGCACATGAGGTAAAAATTTTTTCAGGCAGGGCTACTCGCTACCTTGCCGAGAATATTGCGCTTAGCTTTGGAACAAAACTTGGTGAAGTTCAGGTTATTGTTTTTAGTGATGGTGAATTTACAATCTCTTTCGAGGAAAATCTTCGAGGAAATGATGTTTACATTGTTCAATCCACATTTCCGCCGGCTGTAAATCTGCTTGAGCTTTTGCTGATGGTAGATGCTGCAAAACGCGCATCGGCAAGAACAATCACGGCAGTAATTCCTTATTTCGGTTTTGCACGGCAGGACAGGAAAGACAAACCTCGCGTTCCGATTTCTGCAAAGCTTATTGCAAACCTGCTAACTGCCGCCGGTGTGCAACGAATGATTACCATTGACCTGCATGCCGACCAGATCCAGGGATTTTTCGACGTTCCCGTTGATCATCTTTATGCTTCTTCAATATTCCTGCCGTATATCAAAAAGCTGAACCTCCCGAACCTTATATTTGCATCGCCCGATACAGGTGGAACACGCCGGGCAGCCAGCTATGCCAAAGCCCTGAATACAGGTTTCGTTATTTGCTATAAACAACGGTCAAAGGCTAACCAGGTCGATTCCATGTCACTTATCGGCGACGTAAGAGGGAAAGATGTTGTGCTGCTCGACGATATCATCGATACCGGCGGAACCATAACCAAGGCAGCCCAGATAATGATTGATAACGGCGCTTCCAGTGTTCGAGGTTTTTGCACGCATCCCATTTTATCAGGTGAAGCTTTTGATAACATTGTCAAATCAGCTTTCACTGAAGTAATTGTTACCGACACCATTCCTTTAAAACAAGAAAACCCTAAGATAAAAGTACTTACAACAGCTACTTTACTGGCTGACGTTATCAAACGGGCTCACAATTACGAATCCATTTCGTCTCTTTTTAACATCAAATAATAATTAACAATTAAACATCAAATCAAATGAAAACAGTATCTATGAGCGGTTCGCTTCGCGCGAACGTAGGGAAAAAAGATGCGAAAATGAACCGTGCCAGCGGCAAGGTGCCATGCGTAATTTACGGTGGTAAGGAAGAACTTCATTTTGCAATCGAGGAAAAAGTGCTTGAAACAATCATTTTCACTCCTTACACCTTCCTGATTGACCTTGACATTGAAGGCAAGAAATTCACTGCAACCCTTCAGGATGTTCAGTATCACCCGGTTTCGGACAAAACTTTACATGCAGATTTTCTTCAGGTAACTGCCGGAAAACCTATTATCGTTAGTCTTCCAATCCGTGTTGAAGGAAATTCACCTGGAGTATTGCGTGGCGGTAAACTGGTTAAAAAATTCCGCAAGATGAGAGTTAAAGGACTTGCTGAGCATATGCCGGAAGAAATCGTTATCAATATCTCGAAAATGGAAATTGAAGACAGCCTAAGGGTTAGCGATATCAAGATTCCTAATATCGAAATTCTTGAAGTTATGAGCAACCTGGTTATCTCAGTTGCATCAACACGTGCAGTTGAGCCAACAACACCGGGCGGAAAATAAACTGATCCTACAATTTATTGTATAAAAAGGTACTAGGCTTTAAACTTTGTACCTTTTTTGTTTTTAAGATGCTCAGATATTGTGTTGTTTTATCTTTTAAAATTTTCTAATAATAGGAATTACAAATTCCTGACTACCTGGAGCGGGATTTTAAATCCCGGTCAGTAGGTTATAATTCCTACCCAGCATAATTTGTTGTGGCTGTAATTTCTAAATACTTTTTATAAGCCTCTTCCCATCCTTTTGTTTCCGAAGGCTGATAGGTTTTAGTAGGAAATGATTTCTCAGAAATGCTACGTATTTCTGCTACATTTTTAACGATTCCCAAAGCCACTGCCTGTATCAGAATATTTCCTATTGCCGCTGCTCCATCCGGAGTTGTTATCACCGGAATTCCACACCAATCCGCTGTAAAGCGGCAAAGTAAATCATTTTCAATTCCGTCTCCAGTAATGTATATTGTTTCGGATTTTACTCCACGTAAATCTTCAACCTGGCCGATAAAAGTTCGGAATTTTAAAGCAATACCTTCAAGAATAGTCCGGACGATTTCACCATGCGATTGTGGCGGATTCTGACCGGTTGAAATGCAGTATTCAGATATTGAACCAGGCAAATTTTCCGAATTCTGAAAGGATGCATGATCCGTATCAATGAAGGAAGCAAAAGGGTTTGATGCACCGGCAAGCGACAACAGATCGGCAACTGTATACTTGTTTTCTTGCCATGCTTTCCGGCAATCCTCCAATAATGACATTCCTGCAAGGGTTATCTGTATAAGGAAAGAAGGTCCGGCTCCACCCTGGTTGGTAATGTTAAGTTGTTGCGATTTTTTATTGATTATGGGACGAGCTGCTTCAAAACCTATGTTGTAAGTGCTGCCCGTATTGATAAAAACCCAGTTGTTTCCTGTTGCAGGAATTGCTGCGATAGCAGAGGCTGTAGCGTTTGAAGCCACAGCAACTACAGGAATCCTTGCTATACCGGTTTCGTACGAAACATTGTTCGAAACGCTGCCAATGATACTTCCGGGTTCCACAACCCTCGACATAATGCTGACAGGAATTCCCAATGCTTTGAAAATCTCATGATCCCACATCCGTTTTACCGGGTTGTAGAGTTGCGAAGTAGCAGCAGTACTGAATTCTGTACTAAAAATGCCTGTTAACAGGTAATTAAAAACATCAGGAATAAAAAGCAAGTGTTTTGAATTCTTAATTACCTCATTGTCTGTCTTTTTTAAATTTGAAAGTTGGAATAGGGAGGTGCGATTCAAAACCGGAATACCAGTCTGTCCATAAATTTTATCTGCCGAAATCCGCTGTGCAAATCCTTCACTGCTGCCATCAAATTGTTCGCATTGAGAAACAATAGGCTGCGAAGGAATTCCACTATCATCCAATATTGAAAAATCAACACCCCAGGTAGTGATACCAATGCTTTCAATTGGCAGATTCTGGTCTGCAACGAGAACAAGACTTTTTTTTATTTCCCGGAAAAGAAACTCAATATTCCAGTAGCTATGACCTTCTGCTATTACCGGATCGTTTTCAAACCGATGTATTTCCCGAAGGCTGAGAATGCCATCATTAAGTTCGCCTATCACAGCGCGACCAACAGTGGTTCCCAGGTCAAAGGCAAGGAATGTATTTTTCATTTTTAGGATTTTGAAAGTCATGGGATGCCTGGAAAGAAACCAGATTCCAACAGGGTCATAAAAAAAGGGAACCTGATGTTCCCCTTTATGATTTAACTTTTTATTTTCAGCCTTACCAATTCCCCGATTTTTTCGATTGGAATACGCTCCTGTTTCATAGTGTCGCGGTCACGGATGGTGACGGCGTTATCTTCAAGTGTCTGGTGATCGACAGTAATACAATACGGTGTGCCAATGGCATCATGGCGACGGTAGCGCTTGCCTATCGAATCTTTTTCCTCGTACTGGCACATGAAGTCGTACTTAACAGTATCCATGATCTCACGGGCTTTTTCAGGAAGTCCGTCTTTGGCTACCAATGGCAGAATGGCACATTTAATCGGAGCCAGCATCGAAGGCAGACGAAGCACAACACGTTCAGATCCGTCTTCGAGTTTTTCTTCGGTATAGGCATAGCTCAGGACAGCCAGGAAAGTACGGTCGAGGCCGATGGATGTTTCAATTACGTAAGGAACATAGTTTTCGTTCAGTTCAGGATCGAAATACTGGATTTTCTTACCTGAGTATTCCTGGTGCGCTTTTAAATCAAAATCAGTACGAGAATGGATTCCTTCAAGTTCTTTGAAGCCAATAGGGAATTCAAATTCAATATCAATAGCGGCATTAGCATAATGAGCAAGCTTGTCGTGTGGATGCCAGCGGTATTTCGCAGCAGGAATTCCAAGTGACTGGTGCCATTTCATGCGTTCTGTCTTCCAGAATTCGAACCATTCGAGTTCGGTACCGGGGCGAACAAAGTATTGCATTTCCATTTGTTCAAACTCACGCATGCGGAAAATAAACTGGCGGGCAACGATTTCGTTACGGAAAGCTTTACCTGTTTGTGCTATACCAAACGGGATTTTCATCCTACCGGTTTTCTGAACATTCAGGTAGTTTACAAAAATGCCCTGTGCTGTTTCAGGACGAAGATAGATTACATTTGAATCTTCGCTCACCGAACCCATGGAAGTGCTGAACATCAGGTTAAACTGGCGAACATCTGTCCAGTTGCGGCTTCCCGAAACAGGGCAAACTATTTCCAGATCTTCAATAAGTTTTTTTACATCTGCCAGGTCGTTGCGTTCCATGGCACCATAAAAACGTTTGGTCGTCGAATCAATTTTCTCTTTGTATTCAAGAACACGGCCATTAGTAGCCACGAACTGATCTTTGTCGAAAGTTTCACCAAAACGCTTGGCAGCTTTTTCAACTTCCTTATCTATTTTATCCTGCCATTTAGCCATTTGGTCTTCAACCAGCACATCGGCACGGTAACGTTTCTTCGAATCGCGGTTATCAATCAAAGGATCACTGAATGCGTCAACATGGCCTGATGCTTTCCAGGTGGTGGGATGCATGAAAATCGCCGCATCAAGGCCTACAATATTTTCGTGGTGCTGCACCATCGATTTCCACCAATACTGGCGGATATTATTCTTTAACTCAACACCGTTCTGACCATAATCGTATACTGCACTAAGGCCATCGTAGATTTCGCTTGACGGAAATACAAACCCATACTCTTTGGAATGGGATATAATTTTTTTGAAAATTTCTTCGTTCTGTGCCATTCGGCAAAGGTAGCCATAAAAAAAGAAACAGACAAATTTGGAGAGGGAGAAAGGGAGACGGAGAGACAAAGAGATGGTGTCAAGAGCAAGACAGAGAGGGAAATTTAGAAAAAAGAATATACGCTCCAATCCGTTCTTTCTGTTTCATCCGCGTTCGATCTTTTCACTTTGCAAAAAGCAGTACTTTTGCCACATGATAGCAATTGATAAAACCTTAATATCTGATGAACTTGGAAGTATCCGTTTCTGTTGTGACTTATCAGCTTGTAAAGGGCAATGTTGTGTGGATGGCGATGCCGGAGCACCTTTGGATGAAGAAGAAATAAGCATTTTGGAGGATTATTTCGACGAGATAAAACCATACATGACAATGGAAGGTATAGATCAGGTAGAACTCTCCGGGGTGTTCGATTATGATATGTTTGGAATGTATGTGACCCCGCTGGTTAATGGCCGCGAATGTGCTTTTGTATATCATGAAAACGGGATAGCTCTTTGCGCAGTAGAAAAAGCATGGAAAGAAGGGAAAATCCCTTTCCAGAAACCAATATCCTGTCATTTATACCCTGTTCGAATCAGCAAATACAACGATTTTGAAGCCGTTAATTACAACGAATGGCATATCTGTAAACCAGCTTTGTTGAATGGGAAGAAAAATGAAGTGCCGTTATATGTTTTTCTGAAAGATTCGCTCATCCGGAAATACGGTGAAGCATGGTATAAGGAACTAATTGAATCAATGCCTCCTGCAAAAGGAAAAGTATAAAATCTCTTTGTAATCGTACTCTATTCTTAAAAATGAAAAAGCCGGAGAAATCCGGCTACATTCAAATTTTAACAACAGAATTTACCTGCTATTATCGTTTGGTATTAATCAACCAACGAAATATCAAACTGAACAAGATCCACAAAAAGTTTAACCCTATCGTAAATATCCTGCTTTGTAAGATGTAATAATGCTTCGGTTCCGAATTTTTCAACAGTAAATGAGGCCATCGCGGAACCATAAATAATTGCATTTTTCATATTCCCGAAGGAAATATCACCCGTGCTTGCTAAGTGTCCGATAAAACCTCCTGCAAAAGTGTCGCCGGCACCCGTTGGATCGAAGACTTCTTCGAGGGGAAGAGCTGGTGCAAAGAAAACGCTTTCGCTATGGAACAGTAACGCTCCGTGTTCCCCTTTTTTAATCACAAGGTATTTGGGACCCATGGTAAGAATTTTCTGTGCTGCTTTCACAAGTGAATATTCGCCTGTAAGTTGCCGTGCTTCAGAATCATTAACCATAAGAACATCAACCCTTGCAATAACTCTCATTAAGTCGTCCCATGCCGAATCCATCCAGTAGTTCATGGTATCCATCACAATAAGTTTCGGACGTTTTGTAAGCTGATCCAATACGCGCAACTGAACGCTGGGAGTAAGATTGCCAAGTACAACAAATTCAGGTGCCAGGCAGGAAGAAGGCAGGATTGGGTCGAAATCGGCAAGCACATTCAATTCGGTAACTAGGGTATCGCGCGTATTCATATCGGTATGATAGCGGCCCGACCAGTAGAATGATTTACCTTCAGGCTTTACCTGCAGGCCATCGGTATTTATGCCCCTGTCTGTTAACAGTTTGATGTATTCATCGGGGAAATCGCCACCTACAACGCTTATTATATGCACATCATCAGCAAATTTAGAAGCGGTAAGGCTGATAAAAGTAGCAGCGCCACCCAGTATTTTATCTGTTTTTCCAAAGGGAGTTTCAATTTTATCAAAGGCGACAGTTCCAACAATTACGGTACTCATAAGGGGGTGTTAAAAGGATAATTTAAATGATTTTGAGTTTTTTTTGCAAAGATATTGTTATTTCCGATAGAATGTGTAATTTTGCCGTCCCTTTCGAGGGGAAATAGCAATTAACCAAAACATTCCTCCTTAGCTCAGTTGGTTAGAGCATCTGACTGTTAATCAGAGGGTCTCAGGTTCAAGTCCTGAAGGGGGAGCCTCAAAATCAAAGAGTTACAAATTATTTGTAGCTCTTTTTTCTTTTATGCGACCAAAAATGCGACCATAACTCCCAAGGTCAAAGGAAAACAGGTAACAATTAAAAGAAAATAAATAACAGATATTGAATAAGTTACACTTCATAAGTTGTGAACTAAAAAAGAAAAAGCCTGCTCTCCGAAGATTGCAGGCTTTTTAC
>CAIWMA010000140.1 GCA_903913645.1 uncultured Bacteroidales bacterium
TGAACCAATGCAAAGCAATGCAAGGCTGTAGACAAGCTGGCGCTTTAATGTTTAATTTTACAGCAGTTATTTTTAAATACTATGTTGAATTACCGGAATGCAACTCAAAACGATTTAGCAGCTATTGTGGAAATCTATAACAGCACCGTACCAACGCGAATGGTAACGGCTGATACCGAACCCGTATCAGTCGAAGATCGCCAGCACTGGTTTGATGAGCATAACCCGGATAACAGGCCGCTATGGGTTGTAGAAAACACCGAAGGAAAAATAACAGGCTGGGTAAGCTTCCAATCCTTTTACGGGCGGCCTGCCTATAATGCTACCGTGGAAATAAGCATATACCTTGCCGCTGATGAAAGAGGCAAAGGCCTGGGCAAAGAAATACTGCGCTATTGTATTGAGAAAGCGCCTTCCTTTGGAGTGAAAACTATACTTGGATTTATTTTTTCACATAATGAGCCCAGTTTAAAGCTATTCACTCATGCCGGCTTCGAAATATGGGCTACCCTGCCCGATATTGCGTTACTTGATGGCGTGGAAAGAGGATTGAATATCCTTGGAAAAAGGATTGCATAATGCTCTGGCATATATGATCCTTTGCTGGCGCGCGTCTCCCGACGCGTGACGGTGTACACATATTACCACATACTTAACAATTCCACTTTAATCAATGATTCCTTTTCAATATAATTAGAAGCAGAACTAAATTTGTATTCCCAAGGTGTGTTGCACAAACCGTATTCAACAGGATTGTTATGTATAGAGGATAATTTCTCCATTAAAAACTTATTGATGTATACTAACTTAGCCATATTTCCATCTTGCCATACTTTGAAGTTCGTTATGCGTTTTAATAGTTTTCCTGCTTCAGAAAATTGTTTCAATACCTCCATATGCACTTCTGATTTGCCTTGTTCGAGTTTATTAACAATAGCTCTGGCTGTAAATTTCTTCAAATCGCGCAATATCTCAGAAATAGTGAATTCTCCAACTGCCTGAATAATCATATGCACATGATTAGGCATAATACAATATCCATATACGATCAACCCTTTATTTGCCTGGTAATATTTTATAGCATCTATTATCAGATATTTGCAGCTGTCATCTGCCAGCACTTTAATCCATTCAACTATTGTGAAGGTTACAAAATACACCTCATCACCATCAAATATTTTGTATTTGTCGGACATAGTGATGCAAGATAATTAAAATTAGTATACAAAAGCAAATTTTACCGACACGCGTCGGGAGACGCGCGCCAACGGATGAGACGCGCGCCAGCCGAGTTTCGAACACTTATGATTACAAATCCGCGCCAGCGGGGGAACTTCATTTTTCAATCCGAGATACCGGCATCGGGATCAGTGCAGAGCAGCAAAAACAACTTTTCCATGTGTTTTCACAGGCCGACAATTCAACAACGCGCAAATTCGGAGGAATTGGTATAAACCTTTTAGTTTCTAATCTGTTGGCAAGGCTGATGGGGAGTGAGATAAAACTGGAGAGCGAAATTGGCAAGGGTTCTATTTTCTCTTTTACGATTCTGGCAAACTATAATGTTGACAGGGAAATGGCCGGGGATAAGCCGGCATCCGTAAAATGGGTGTTGATGAATGATGACAATACAAAACGCCGGCTGGCCGTCAGCCAGTTGGTTAATGAGCTGAACATTGAGTTTTTAGGTGTTGATGACTGGCTCTCAGCTATTCATATGCTGGAAACATCAAATCCCTTCGATGCGATCCTTGTCGAAAACACGTTATCTAATCTAAACGGTGAGGATGTCATACGGATGATCAGGAGAAACTTAAGTTTTGCAAGTGAAGAAATGCCTTTTGTACTGCTTTGCAGCCCGGCTGATAAATTGAAAATACGGAAATCGAACAACTTTTCCTCGCTGATTGCAGATCTCTGTGAACGGGAAAATCCAAAGGAGCTGCGTAGGTGCCTCAGGAACCTGAACCTGGAGCCAGACTTACAAGGTGCAGACGAAAGCACTCCCGGAAAAGAAAGCCCTCAGAATCTTAATGTTGCATCTCCTGTGATCCTCGTAGCTGAAGATGTTTTTGCAAATATGATGCTGATTACCATTGTATTGGAAATTAAAATTCCGCAAGTAACCATTTTGAAAGCTGTAAATGGACGGGAAGCCTGTGAACTGGCAATCGACAAAAAGCCCGATCTGATCCTCATGGACATACAGATGCCAGAAATGTCGGGGATAGAGGCAACACTGGAGATCAGGAAGTTTGAAAAACTGAATGGCGGCCATATCCCGATTGTTGCATTAACTTCAGGTTTCGATATGCAGGCTTGTATAGAATCCGGCATGGATGAATTTATGACAAAGCCATTCAGCCCGGATAAACTGGATTTACTGCTTTCGAAATACCTGAAAGGTTTATTAACTGCATAGCCCAAAATGCATGTGAAGAGTTGAAGTCGAACTGTATGCGTTTTCACGTCAGCCATGATATAACAAATCCATGTTTGTCAAAAAATTAGATTTGACAAACATCAGGTTTCGTTGATCAATTATAATAATGCATAATTGGGTTTAAATAATTTTATACAATTATCAATATCTGGTAATCTCTAAAAATAATACGCTATCTTTGTAAAATTATTAAGTGAATAATAAGGATTAACATATATAAATTCAATATTACTTGCCTAATTAAATAAATTAATTTAATAATACCATGTCTTTTTTGAGTCAATTGATTGCACCAGAATCGACTTCACCGTCGAGTTTGAAAATGATAAGCTTAAAGAAAAGTATTATCAGCCGACTGATGCTTAGGGGAGAGACAACCATTTCGGAACTTTGCAAGGAAACGGGGTTAAGTATTCCTACTGTTACAAAGATGGTGAATCAGTTATTATCAGAAGACATATTGCTGGAACAAGGAAAGTCCGATTCGTTCGGAGGCCGTAAATCAACGCAATATGATATCAATCCTAAAATTGGCTATTTCCTGGGTGTTGATGTCCAGGGAAATACTGTAAATATCGGAATTCAGAATTTTAAGAATGAATTCGTAAAGATAACAGAGCGAATACCATACACGCTTGAAAACACAAGGGAATCATTAAAAGTCTTGTGTGGTATTATCAACAGTTTTATTGATGAAGCGCAGATTTCGCGGGATGAAATTTTTGGGGCTTGTGTAAATCTTACAGGCCGGATAAATTCGTTTAAGGGTTTTAGCTACAGCTATTTCTTTTTTGAAGAAATGCCTCTCAGCGAAATCATAGAATTGCAGATAGGTGTAAAAACTTTCCTAGAGAATGATTCACGAGCCATGACATACGGAGAATATTGCTGTGGCGTTGTTGAAAAAGAGAAGAATGTAATTTTTATAAATTTAACCTGGGGCCTGGGCACCGGGATTATAAATGACGGACAACTCTATTATGGAAAATCAGGATATTCAGGTGAGTTTGGACACAGTCCTGTGTTCGATAATGAAATCCTTTGCCAGTGCGGTAAAAAGGGGTGCCTTGAAACCGAGATTTCAGCATTAGCACTGGAACGCCGTTTTAAAGAAAAACTTGATGCCGGATCGGTATCTGTCCTTAAACTTAAAAAAGGAGCTTCCTTCGTTAGTATGGAAGACATAATCGCAGCAATTGTCGAAAAAGAAGATTCCCTGGCGATAGAGATTATTGAAGAAATTGGCGTCAAACTTGGGCGATACCTTTCTATGTTAATCAATATCTTTAATCCTGAACTCGTTGTGTTAGGTGGCCCTTTGGCTGCTGCAGGTTCTTACCTTTATTTGCCAACCCAATCCACAATAAATAAGTATTCGTTAAATATTGTAATCCAGGATATGGAATTAAAACTGTCGAAACTCGGATCAAGAGCCGGAGTTATTGGCGCCTGTTATATCCTGAGAAACAAGTTTTTGATGATGCTATAATTTTTGCCGGTTATTTTATGTGACTAAAGTTAAAGAGACAGAATAAATAGAGGAGTAAACCAGATTCTGTCTCCTTTAATTGTCAAGATTTATAGTCCTAAATCTATAGTACGCTGAACCTTCTTTTTAGTTTAAAGAATGAGTGAGCCCTTCACAAGTTCAGGATCAGCCCAAAACTATCCTGCACAAGGATAGATCAATTTAGATATTCCTTTGTATAATTTCAGGCAAATCAAGAATTTGCTTGGGCTTTGTTATATAAATTCAGGTTTTACAAAACCCGATGATAAAATGCCTTTTGGAAAAAGTGCCAAATAACAGGCTTTCTTACTTCTAAAACTGGTCA
>CAIWMA010000141.1 GCA_903913645.1 uncultured Bacteroidales bacterium
GCCCATTGACACTATCCGCCTGGCTCAATTTTAAATGCCCGAAATTTAAGTATAACCGGCGAGCCAGATGCCAAAATAAATCCGTAGGCCCTATGTTTGTAAAATGAAGCATAAGTTTAGAATATTAGTTATTTTTAATTACCACATTATAAACAATTAAAAACTAAACTTATGCTTACACAAAGTAACAAAATTGATTTTAATGGCCAACATATTTATGCTGGTATTGATGCTCATTTAAGAAGTTGGAATGTAACGGTTATGACAGAGGAACTGATCATTAAAACCTTTTCACAGAATCCCAGTCCAGAAATTTTACATCAATTTCTGACTAGGAACTTTCCTAATGCAATTTACCACACGGCTTATGAAGCTGGCTTTTGTGGATATTGGATTCATAACCGGCTTTCTGCTTTGGGAGTTGATTCAATTGTTGTCAACCCTGCCGATATCCCAACAACGGATAAGGAAAAAGTTAACAAAACGGACCAACGTGACAGCAAGAAAATAGCAAGGTCTTTACGTAGCGGTCATTTAAAGGGGATATATGTACCATCGCTAAAAACACTTGAAGACAGAAACTTATTGCGTACACGCGGAGTTTTAGTCCGTGACTTAACCAGAAATAAAAACCGGATAAAATCTTTCTTATACTTTCATGGGATTGAAATACCGGAAAGATTTAAAAGTAAAAGCACGCATTGGTCTAAACGATTTATGAGCTGGCTTAAGAGTGTAGATCTGTCAGAAAAGAGTGCTCAAAAATCCTTAAATCTTATCATAGAATCAAGTGAGAATTTGCGATTAACCATATTGGGAGCAACCGTTGAAATCAGGGAATTATCTCAAAGTGAAGCTTATGCTGGTCAAGTCTTATTGTTGAGAAGTATACCCGGTATTGGTTCATTAACGGCAATGACAATTTTAACAGAACTTGAACAGATAAACAGGTTTTCCAATTTCGACCAACTATGCAGTTTTGTTGGTCTAATCCCATCAACAAATTCAAGTGGTGAAAAAGAGAATATAGGTGAACTTACTCATCGAGGTAATAATTTTCTTCGGTGTATAATTGTAGAATGTGCCTGGATTGCAGCAAGAAGGGACTTGGCATTAAATAAAAGTTATCACGAATATTGTAAACGAATGGAACCAGCCAAAGCGATTATCAGGATTGCAAGAAAGTTGTTAAATAGGATCAGGTTTGTATTAAAAAATAATCAACCGTATGAATGCTCCGTTGTTAAATAAGGTTTTTTCTATAAAAACATCTTTTGTGAGACCGCTGCCGCTGCCCTGCAGTTCTAAGTTTTAGAATCTGCTTTCCGCAGGATGCGGCTCACAATCTATGAAAAATAAAAAGAGGCAATGCAGCCCGGAATAATTATACCGGTTCTGTTGATAGAAGGATGTTTTTATAGATAATAAATAATACTAAAGCCAGGAGGGGTAACCAACGGCGATGTTTTATACCGAAGGTTTCTCTAAAGTCTTGCCGGGTATCGAACCCGGTAAGACTTTGCCAGGAGGGGAAAACCTTCTGGCTCAGTATTGCCCGAAGTGAAATGTTGAAAAATTTAAA
>CAIWMA010000142.1 GCA_903913645.1 uncultured Bacteroidales bacterium
CACATTTTTGATTGTTGTAACCTCCTCCTGTAATAATCAAAGTCAATTAAATAAGGGGAATAAGATAGTTCAGGCTAAAACTAATATTCAACCCTTTGAAAGTAGGAATGACACCATAATGTTGAAATATACAACAGGAGTTCGTTCAATTTTAGAAGATAGTAAAGGAAATATTTGGTTTGGTAGTTACAACGAAGGAGTGTGTTTGCTTCGTAATGGGGAGTTCCAATATTTCGCAACAGAAAATGGATTAAGACCTATGAACTTGCAGGGGATGAATCCTATACTCTCTCTGAGCTCGCTGCGGAAATTTCGAAACAGTCGGGAAAGGAAATCCCATACAAGAACCTGCCCGAAGCCGACTATGCAGCTATACTACAAAGCTTCGGATTACCCGAAGGATTTGCCAGGGCAATTGCCAGCTGGGACACTGGAGTATCCAAAGGCGATTTGCTGGATGAAGGCCGGCAGCTATCAGGACTGATTGGCAGGATAACTACCCCGCTTAAGCAGTCGGTTGCTGAGGCTTTGTGTGCTCATTAAATATCTGTTTATCAACCGGCTGAAATCGGTTGAACCCTACTGCAAACCATATCAGGTTATTCTGTATCCTACCATCTAAGAATAGTGTAATAGATGTAGCAAAAATTATAAAAGTGCCCGAAAGATATCATTTCGGGCACTTTTATTTGAGTAAAATTTGAGATTATTTGACCCTCCTTGACTTTGTATAATTCTTTACAAAATTCATTTACTAATAGAAAATTTCAGTAGTTTTAGCTTCCATATAATCACCAGGTTTTTTGTTCTATATATTTGTATATTAATCATTTAATTAGCCAGGCATTGTTGTTTTCAAAATATATCTGCTGTGTAATACATCCAACTCACATTAACTTATTATGAAAAAAATTATTTTGTCGGTATTACTGTTTCTGGCATTATGCCCGGCAACCCTGTTACAGGCACAAATCGATGAAAAATTAAAAGAGGATATTCGCAAAACCGGCTTAGTGCATCGCCCCCTGCCGCTGGACTACAGCAAATCATTCGAATCTTTTGGGCTGAACAAAAAAGTTCTGCATTCCGATTTGCTTTGTGATATGGAAAATCTCGACGGCTGGTCACACAAAGGTATCGGAAGCATATCGCTAACCAACGAAAGAAACATTTCAGGAAAACACAGCTTGCATCTGGCTGCCCCTACAACATATCCGCAATTTTTAAACTGGGGTTTGGGGTTTGGCACCTCCATGGCCAGTTTCGATGTTGGCGGGTTAAACTGGGAAAAATACAATCGCATTAAAGTGTACATCTACCCTGATTGTGAAGGCGCCCGCAGTATCTATCTCAATTTGTATGTTGAGAATGATGGTAAAATCAAGGTACCGGATAAATATGGCCGCGAGGGTTATCATGAAATGAATTTAATAAACAGGCAGTGGAACGAATGTTTTGTTGAAATGTCGGAGCTCTCACGCGATAAAGTTACCAAGTTGTCGTTTGCCATCGAGGTCTTCGGGAGAGAACGCACAATGGGCGATTCACTGAAATTTGATATCGATGCAGTAACTCTCGAAAAAGTGGAAAATCCCGAGGTGGTAAGTGGCTGGATGCCGGCACCAAACCGGATCATCTACTCCACCTCAGGTTATGGAACAGAAAGTGAAAAATCGGCCATAACAACAGTACAAAATCACGATGGCCGATTCCAATTGGTGGACAATGGTTCATCCGGGGTAGTTTACGAAGGAAAGGTCAATAAAATGAAAACCAACACCGGAAATTATGAGACCGTCGATTTCAGTGATTTTAAAAAAGAGGGGCAATATTATCTGCGTGTTGGAAATATCGTCAGCAAACCGTTCTACATCAATCCTGATATTTGGGATGACTCTGCCTGGCGGATGCTGAATTTTGTATTTTGCGAACGTTGCGGCTACCCGGTTCCGGGGAAACACGGGGTTTGCCACACCGACCTGAACGGAATCCACAAGGGGAAACTGTTTGCACTGAACGGTGGCTGGCACGATGCAGCCGATATGTCGCAACAGGTATTGCAGTCGGGCGAATTGACCGTTTCGCTACTGGAAATGGCAAAAAATGCCAAAGAAAAAAACAATATCGAATTACATCAACGATTAATGGAAGAAGCCGAATGGGGCATCGATTTCATTCTTAAAACCCGGTTTGGCGATGGTTACCGTGCACAAACCTGGGGCACCAATTTGTGGACCGACGGTTATATAGGTACGAAGGACGATTCTACCAGGCGTCGCAGAGTGCGTGTTCATGACCGGGCTTTCGAAAATTTCCTTTTTGCAGGAATCGAGGCATATGCTTCCATGGCAATTGAAGATGATATCATGCTTAAAGAACATTTATTTAAGGTATCTAAAGAAGACTACTCGTTTGCCCGCGAGCGTTTCGATAAACAGGGTTTTGCTGAACTGAGTGGCGGTGGCGGTGGAGATCATGCGGCGATGGCTTCCAACAGCCAGGTAATGGCTAATATTTCATACAGCGCGAGTTTACTGTATCGTTTAACCGGAGATCCGTATTATGCCGATCAGGCAGCCAAAGCCATCCGATATACCCTTGATTGCCAGCGTACCGAACCGATTAACGACAAGGACAAGCTGCGCGGTTTCTTTTACCGCGATCTGAATAAAAAATCGATTGTTCATTTCACCCACCAGTCGCGCGACCAGGTGTATATGCAGGCATTAACGGCGCTCTGTGAAACACAGCCCAACTATCCGGATTATAACCGATGGAAAGAAGCCATCGTCCTATATGGCGGATACCTGAAAACTATAATGCAATATGTTCAACCGTATGGAATGGTTCCCAGCGGGGTTTATAACATCAATGAAATTAAGGATTCCGTGAATTTTTACAAAATACAGGTGGGTATTTCCGGTGGAGTTGCAAAAGATTTTAAAGAGGAGCTCCAAAACGGAGTTCGGTTGGATAATGAACACTACTTGCGGGTGTTCCCTGCATGGTTTTCTTTCAGAGGAAATGCCGCTGTGCATATGGCCACAGGAAAAGCTGCCGCCCTTTGCGGTAAATTTCTTCACGACAAAGAGCTGCTGAATATTGCCGAGCAACAATTGTTCTGGATTGTAGGTAAAAATCCGTTCGGGCAATCGCTCATCTGGGGCGAAGGGTCTAATTATCCTCAGCTTTATACTGCTTTGCCGGGCGAAACTGTCGGAGCCATTCCTGTTGGTATGGAATCGAAATTCAATGAAGATACGCCTTACTGGCCCCAGTTTAATACGGCTACCTATAAGGAGGTGTGGACTTCTTCGGCGTCAAAATGGCTCTCGCTGATTGCAGAATTTTAAAAAACAAAGGTTAATTAACAAAGAGAATAAATATGCTCTATCATAAATTTGGCAAAACGAATGAAATGGTTTCCATTCTTGGTTTCGGATGCATGCGGCTTCCACTTTTACCGGGAGGTGATCCATCGAAAATTGATGAGGAATTATCAACCAAACTAATCCGGTATGCCATTGATGAAGGAGTAAACTACATTGATACAGCCTATCCTTATCATGGCAAAGGAATGGGTTCAGGTGGACAAAGCGAACCTTTTGTTGGCAAAGCACTAAAAAATGGTTATCGGGATAAAGTAAAAATCGCTACCAAGCTTCCGAGTTGGCTGATTAAAACCCGAACAGATATGGATAAGTATTTAAACGAACAATTAAATCGGCTTGAAACTGAAACGATCGATTTTTACCTTGTTCATGCCTTAAATAGTACACTGTGGGAAAATGTCAAAAAAGCTGGTATCGCTGAGTTTTTAGACCAGGCAATTCGGGATGGGCGGATTAAACATGCCGGATTCTCTTTCCATGATAATCAGGAGAATTTTAGTGAGATAGCAGATGGATATGATTGGTC
>CAIWMA010000143.1 GCA_903913645.1 uncultured Bacteroidales bacterium
ATAACTGGAATTGTATGTCAAGATATTTTTTTCAAAAAATCAAAAAAAAAGTTATTGCATCACTGGTAGGGTTCGGATATCGTCTGATCAGTGATCGGCCATGCCTTCGGTTCCTTCTAAAATTGGAAATTACCGGGGTTCTTTCCGAGCACGCTCAAAAAGCCCTGGATGAAAGTTCAGGGCTTTTTCAATGGAGTTTTAAAGATGACAAGTCTTAAGGGAAAGATACCACTAAATTTTCTCGAAGTCAATAGCAATTGACCAGAGATTTTTTAGTAATAAATTCATAAACCCCATTTAAAGGGAGGGGGTGCCTGTACCTCATTCCAGACTTTTTAATTTCCTTGTACAACTCTATCCAGTTGCAACAAACTATTCCAGCCATTTCCTTCCATCGGTGTACTAAAATATTATTGTCGTATTTTGGATAAAATTTTCCCTTGATAAACTTAAAATATCCACGTCTTGCTATCTCTACCGAACTACTGACCATATCAGGATAATCATGTAACATATTCCCAATAAAACTCGTATATATCGGATTTACTTCAATTAATTTAATATTTGCCAAATTGCATCTCTTCTTCAATAAATTAATTAAATAATTCCTCTTCCAGCCATTAACTGTCCGATTAAACCCAACACCTTTGCCGTGATCCTTGGATTTAACTGATAATTCCTCAATCGCAATCTTACTACATTGATATTTTCTGCTTATATTAATTATATCTTTACAAATCAAACTCAATTCATAATTAACCTTGTCCGAATTCCTACTTTTATTCAACTCCATTAAACTATAAATCTTCGTAGATATTACTTTTATTTCATCTTCATTAATTTCATTAATTGATATACCTATATAATTCGGATTTAAATCAATGCCTAATACTCTATTCTCAATTAACTTGATCGATTTGTAAACCTTCAAACATTCCAACTTGCTTTCATCAAATGAAATCCAAATAAATTCTTTATTCAATTTATAAGTAATACCAATTTTATTTTCGTTACTTAATACATAAAGTTCTTCAAGAATTTCTTTATAATTATTGTGTAATTCAGGCAATTTCAATTCAATAAAGGTTTTATCATATAAGTAATGTATTACATTTGGCGATACTAATCTAAATTTTCTATTACCTTTCCTTGATTCGGTTCCTTGTGATCCAATTGATAATAATCTATTTTCTCTATATTGTTCTTTTGTAATTAAATTTTTACAACGTCTGACGAAATTTGATTTACCGCCAAAGATGACGGTATCATTTTCGCCTGATTTATGTAAAGTAATACCTTCCAATATTGCACATTGTGTAAGATATGCGTCTAATATTGTAAAAGGTTTTACGATATTTCTTATTTTTTTTTCAGATATTTCTTTTTTTGCTTTATTATATGCCATATGCACAATTTTGGAATAATTCATTTGATGTGAATGAATTATGTCGGTATTTTTGGTTATATATGGCAATTTAATTGTTATCATTTTGGTATTATATCACAGTAATCTATATATGTATTTATCTTTTTTCGTTAAAAATATTAGTTCCGAACTCTCGGTATAATTCTTAAATAATTGATTTAATTATATCTATATTCACGTTTTTAATGATTCTTTCCCTTAACCAATTTCAATTCTATTTCTGCCATTATTTTTAGCAGCATAC
>CAIWMA010000144.1 GCA_903913645.1 uncultured Bacteroidales bacterium
CGGGAAAATAGCCGATGCAATGGTAAGCTGGTACACCGAGTTAGCCCAGTCGTACATTACCCATCCCCGTATTACCCGCTTATCGCCTTTAACTATAGTTTGAACATCTTTACGGTTTATCAAAGCAGCCTCCTTTTTTTTTCAACCGCTAATATAAGAATTGTGTTTCTTCCACGGCAATTTTGTTCAAATGTTCTGAAATTTGCTTGCTTGAAATAGTAATAATTCAGCGCTTTTGGCACGATCGTTGTAATTAAATAAAATGGTTTTTGGTTTAAACTTGTCAACTTTAATTCTGCTTGTTGGACCCCTTGGTTTTTATATCCGGGTTTTAGTAAATAAAAAACGCTCTGCTTTTGCAGAGCGTTTTTTATGATTATTTTTACTAGATTGACTAGTCGGATTGACTAATTTGATTTCTTTCTTCTTTTATTCCTGTAAACTCAAATGTACAATGTGTTAAGGGTTATAGTACCGGATTAAATAGTAAAACTATAATCAGAATTTAAACTACTGTTTTATTGAATTACCAACGGGCTTACTGACCTTCCGTTTTTATTCTCGGTAACGAGTAAATAGGAGCCTCCGGTTAATCCACTAATTGAAAATTGCTTTGATCCAACGATACTTAAGCTTTCTTCGTTATTCCAGACAACTTTTCCCATATTGTCCACCAACCTCATCTGATCAATTACCGCTGAACCTTTTACAGGCTCAAGCATAAAAATACCGTTGCTTGGATTTGGGTATATAGTGAATGAATCCTGAACTGATGGATTGTTGAAATGAACCTGTATATCTTTGGTCGCCGAACAGCCATTTGAACTGGTGATGGTTACATTGACTATTTTTGTTCCGTTCACCGACGACAGTGAGTCAATTAAAACTGAAGGGCTCATTGATCCGTCGGGTTGCCAGTTGTAAGAAACTTCGCCATTGGTTGTTGCATCCAGCACAATGTTAACACCAGCGCTGACTATCGTATCCGAAGGTAGGTTGATCATTGGTAAGGAATTAATATCCAGGCTGATCGTATTATCTGAATCCAGGCAGCCTTCGTAACCACTCACGTGCATTTGAAGTTTTGTATTCCCTTTCTGCACATCCATGACGCCTGGTTTATAAACTGGATTCACCAGGTTATTGTCATCAAAGGAACCATCTCCTTCTGTTTTCCAGGTAATGTTGAAATAATTTTCGGCCGTAGCTGTAGTTTCAAAAGCAGAATTTGCGCACACCGAACCTGTTGCTTGTATATTGGACGTAGCTTGTGCATGAATGGGTAGGTGGATATTATCGAGCCACACTGCATCCAAACCAGCTACTCCGTTGCTGTTTTTTGTGTAACGCCATTCAAGTTGGTGCACTCCCGGCTCAACTTTATAGCTGTGGTAATCCCACTCGGTGAGTCCGCTCCATTCTCCAACAATAGAGCCATCAATCATAAACGCCAGTTTATCTCCTTGTTCACTGGAAGTTTTACTCCAGAAGCTTACAAAATCGCAACCCGCAACTTCGCAGGGATATGAAAGTGCTGAAAATTCATTATTACCAATCTGCCCTGAACGTAGGGAGTGTGTTCCGTCAAAGTATTCAGCAACGTCATTTCTCCAATCCTGTGCTCCGTTATTGCTCCACATCGACTTGCTTTTAAATTCAGGTTCAAAATCTTCGTCAGGAGCAAATATGGTGGTAAAATCCATTACTTTGCTGTCAGTACTGCCGAAACTATTTACAGGAACAACTTTCCAGTAATATGTTGAATTGTATTTGAAATTAAATTTGGTCTTAATTTGTGTGGAAGTAAGTTTCTGCCCGTTGACAAGATTTGTCGGAGGATTGTCGGTTCCAAGATAGAACAGGTAATAATCAGGGTTTCCGCCATCAATAGTTTCCCATGAGAAGTAATTGTTAATAGGCTGTAACTGGCTGTGGTTAACAGGTGTGCAAACTCCAAGGCTGCCTGGCTTTTGAATTACCTGGATAGTTGCAATATAAGGCAGGTAATTAAGTGCTGTAATAGTGAGCGTAAGTTCATCGCCCGAAGCAGGCTGGTCAAGGTAAATAGTAGCTTTCCCATCTGCGATTTCTGCTGTTCCCAGTATTGTTCCATGATTACTGAGGCAGGCAAATCCTTTTGCTGAGTTACAGTTAAAGGAATAAAAAGTTTTTCCTGCGCCAATAATTCCTTTGTGTTCAACGGTAAATAGTTTCGGCGTTGCAGTGCGTACCCTGAGCGAAGGATCGCCAAATAAAATCCAGGTATCTGTAGTTGCATATCCAGCCGATCCGTAAACATCATTCATTCCCATCATCCCTTTTATGGAAATTGCACCCATAGTAGAAAGTTCTTCCTGCGGATTGCTAAGGATTTCGGCAATTTTATCCTGAGCTTCCATAGGAGGATAGCTGGTTTGTAAGCCCGATGACATTACGGTTGCCAATGCACCTGTAGGCTGGCCTTTATCGTTGGTGGCGCGCATCCAGGCTTCGGCAATACAATATTTTTCTGCAAAATTTCCATTTTCACAAGCAGCTGCCCAGATAAGCGGGTATTTGCCGTTGTTGTTTAAACTTTCAACGACACTCTTGGTAATAGAACCCGTTGCCATTATATTTGGCGAACCATGTCCTGCATAGAAAATAATGCCTGTTCCAGTGTTTATTTTCCCGACAATATCGTCGGCTGCCGGATTTCCATCAGCATCTCCTTCGCCTTGCGAGCCATCAATAAATTCGTTGGATTGTGTGTAAGAAGTAGTCTTAACTGCATTGAGCAGGTTGCGGATATGTTGAAAATCCGATTCTCCGTCATCACCCGGACTCAAAGTTGATCCAATTCCTGTAGCTGTTGTTAACCATGAAGCATCCGCACCAGGATCTTTTTCATATTGAAGCGTGCGGTTTACCTGTGTTTCTACATCATTTACTGATTCCGCCGAAAACCTGCCAACAAGAATATCA
>CAIWMA010000145.1 GCA_903913645.1 uncultured Bacteroidales bacterium
AGCACGTTAAAAATTGTACGGATGATTGTCTGTAAGAAAACAGAATTTATATTTCCTGACCTTGAAATGGCTTTTTTATTTTCTGTTTGAAAAAGATAGCATTTTGTGATTATCTTAGCTTGTTATTTTTCGAGATATATATAAATTTTAGAAGAAAGAGTATGAAGCAATCTGAATTGAAACCTGCATCTCATCTACACCTTGGCCTTGATTTGGGCTCCATATCAATAAACACCGTGTTGATGAATGAGGAACGGCAAATCATTGAGAATCGCTACACGTATTGTGAAGGACGGCCATTTAATGTGCTGAAAAGCATTTTAGATGAGGTTATTGAAAAATACGGGGCTCAAAATATAGATATCATCGCGCTCACCGGCAGTGGCGGCAAAAAAGCTGCCGAATTAATAGGAGGTGCTTTCATAAATGAAATTATTGCCCAGTCAACTTCGGCATCCATACTATACCCACAGGCGCAGACCATAATCGAAATGGGCGGTGAAGACTCCAAACTTATTTTGATGGAACACGGTAAAGAAAGCGGTAGTTCCCGGTTAGCCGATTTTGCCATGAACAGCCTTTGCGCTGCCGGTACGGGCTCGTTTCTCGATCAGCAAGCAAAGCGCATAGGTGTTCCGATAGAAATAGAGTTTGGCAAACTGGCCCTGTTATCCGAAAATCCACCGCGTATCGCCGGGCGTTGCAGCGTTTTTGCCAAAAGTGATATGATCCATCTACAGCAATTAGCTACTCCTGTGCACGATATTGTGGCAGGCTTATGTTTTGCTGTCGCACGAAATTTTAAGAGTAACCTCGGCAGAGGTAAAAAATACAAAGCACCATTCCTTTTCCAGGGCGGGGTAGCTGCCAATGCCGGTATGGTTCGGGCATTCAGGGAAGTATTCGAATTAAAAGAAGAAGAACTGATAATTCCTGAATACCATGCTTCTATGGGCGCAATCGGCGCTTTATATAATGTGCTTGCAAACGGCAGGGATACGGTAACCAGGTTCAAAGGACTTGATGATCTTGACTTTTACCTGCTGAATAAGGAATATGAAAATGTTTCTCACGATCAGCTTGTACAATCCATTGCCACCTATAATAAAGACGTAGTTGTTAAGAAAATACCAGGTCAAAAAATCAAAGTATCGTTAGGCATTGATATTGGTTCGCTGAGCACGAATGTGGTTCTGATCGATGATGAGCATAATGTTGTTGCGCGGAGGTATTTACCTACGGCCAGTAAGCCTTTGAATGCTGTTCAGCGTGGCCTAAAGGAAATATATGAAGAAATCGGTGAAGATGTTGAAGTGGTGGCTGCTGGTACTACAGGTTCCGGCAGGTACCTGATTGGTGACTTTGTTGGTGCCGACGATATCCGCAACGAAATTACAGCACAGGCTACTGCTGCCATTGATTATGATCCTACTGTTGATACCATTTTTGAAATTGGAGGGCAGGATTCGAAATACATTTCTATTCAGGATGGCGTTATTGTTGATTTTGAGATGAATAAAGTATGTGCCGCCGGCACAGGATCTTTCCTGGAAGAGCAATCGGAGAAGCTGAATATCAATATTATAAAGGATTTTGAAGAACTGGCTCTTTCAGCCTGCAACCCTGTTCGCCTTGGTGACCGCTGTACGGTATTTATGGAGTCGGACCTGAATTCACATCAGCAGCGTGGCGCCGATAAGGATAACCTTGTTGGCGGTCTGGCCTATTCAATCGTTCAGAATTACATTCAGAAAGTAGTAGGCGATAAACCAATCGGAGATAAAATATTCTTCCAGGGCGGTGTTACCAACAATAAATCGGTAGTTGCTGCTTTTGAAAGAATAACAGGCAAGCAAATAATAATTCCTCCCCATTTTGATGTTACAGGGGCTATCGGCGCTGCCATCCTGGCCCGCAAAACGATGGCCGAAGGACAGAAATCCAGATTTAAAGGATTTCACATCAGTGATTTGCCGTTTACCATCGATAGTTTTACCTGTAAATCGTGTTCCAATAACTGCGAAATTCAAAAAGTAAAAGTAGGTGGTGAGAAAAAACCGATGTTCTACGGCGGACGTTGCGAATTGTATGAAGTGGATGATCGCAAAGGAAAAGGAAAAGATATTCCTAACTATTTTGAGGAAAGATTAAAATACCTGATGGGTGATTACCTGGAAGAAGCTTCAGATGAGCGCATTACAGTTGGGATTCCACGTGCTTTGATGGTTTTCTGGCAACAATTTCCATTCTGGCGCAATTATTTCCAGGAACTCAATTTCAGAGTTGTGCTTTCTGATCCAACCGATTATCAGCTTACCAAAAAGTCGCTCGAAATAATGGTTGCCGAAACCTGTTTCCCGGTGGAACTAATTCACGGCCATGTAGATAACCTTCTGCAGAAGAATGTCGATTTTATTTTTCTTCCTTTTATTGTTAATGCCAAAGGCACGAAAGCCAATCCTACCAACAATCCCAACTGCCCATGGATTCAGTCGTACCCGTTTATGCTACGTTCGGCTTTTACCGATCCGAAGACAAAAGATAAATTTCTAACTCCAACCTTACATTTCAGGTATTTTGGCAGGGTGCTGAACCAGGAAATTGCCTCGTTTATGAAGGAGAAATTCGGCATTGCAAAAACCAAAACCATTAAAGCAATTAATGTAGCTGATACTCAGCAGACTGCTTTTGAAAATGCTTTGCAATCACGTGGACGTATCATTCTCGAAAATCTTCCGAAGGATAAAAAAGCGATGGTTATTCTTGGCCGTCCTTATAACACGGGCGATCCGGCATTAAACCTGCGACTGGTCGAGAAACTGATCAACCTCAACACTATTCCTATTCCGGTTGATTTTCTGCCTTTGAACCAGGAAAATATTTTTGATGATTATAAAATGATGTATTGGCCTAATGGTCAGAAAATTCTCTCAGCAACCCGCATCATCAGAAAAGACGACAGGATGTTTGGCGTATTTATGGGAAATTTCCGTTGCGGCCCAGACTCCTTCCTCACGCATTATGTGCGCGATGAAATGAAAGGCAAGCCATACCTGCATATCGAAGTTGACGAACACAGCGCCGATGCCGGTTTGGTTACGCGTCTCGAAGCTTTCCTCGACAGCCTGGATGGCTACCTCAAAGTGAGCGGTTCAAAGCCTGCCGAACCAAAATATATTCATAATACCGAAGATAAAGTTACCGGACGTACCTTGTATATTCCTTATGCCCGTGATACGGTTCATGCCATAGCTGCTTCGTCGAGGTTATGTGGTATAAAGGCAGAGGTTCTTCCAATGCCTGGAGCCTACGAAATTGAAATTGCCCGCAAGCAAACCAATGGACAGGAATGTTTCCCGTTTGTTGCCACGCTTGGAAGTTTTTTAAAGAAACTCCAGGAGCCGGGTGGTGATCCGTCGAAGATGACATTCTTTATGCCTGACCACAACGGACCATGCCGGTTTGGAGACTATAACAAGCTTCACCGTATTATTTTTGACCGATTGGGATATTTTGAAGCCGAAATCCTAACGCCTACCAATGATAACGCGTATGCTGAAATAGCTCCCGGGAAATCCGGAAAATTCAGGTTAAATGCTTGGAAAGGTATTGTCGCTACTGACTTACTAAAGAAAATGGTTCAGGAAAAACGACCTTACGAAAAGGTTCCTGGATCAGCCAATAAACTCTACCAGTTCTGGTTAAATAAGGTGATTGAGTCACTCGAACAGGGTTCCAAAACCTTGCCGAAAACACTGGAAAGTGCCGGGAAAGAATTCAGCAAACTCGAAGTATATGAGGGCAAACGCAAACCTGTAATTGCCATTGTCGGTGAGACTTTTATGCGCGATAACCCGTATTGCAGTGCGTTCCTGGTTGAAAAACTGGAAGCATTGGGTGCCGAAACCATTATGGCGCCATTTGGCGAATGGCTTATTTATTCATCGTACCGCTATTTTCGCGACAGTTTGTGGAAAGGTGACCTGAAAGGATTGTTTAAATCAAAAGTCCAGCAATGGGGACAGCATTATACCGGCAATAAACTGAAAAATGCGGTTAAAGATTTCGTTGAAATGGAAACAGAAATCGAGCTGGAAGAGATGATAAAACGCAGCGCTCCATATATTCATAAAGATTACGACGGAGATCCTGTGGCTGCCTTCGGCAGCGCCGGAGGACTGGTTCAGGCTAACATTTCGGGTATAGTTTACATTATGCCATTTACCTGTATGCCTGGCACTTTAGTAGCTTCGGTGAGCAACGAATTCCGGAAGGATCATAACAATATTCCCTGGGAAAACATTGCCTACGACGGGCAGGAAGATACGAATATAGATTCACGCCTTCAGGCTTTCATGCACCAGTGTAAATCGTATTCGAAAACGAATAAGTTTGATAAAGAAAGAGAACTTACGGTCTGATCAAAAAATTTACGATGTTTTAACCATCCCTTCAAGATTTTTAAACCTTGAAGGGATTTTGATTTCTTTAAAAATAATATTTGATTATTGAGATATATCCTTCAGCCAAAGCCCGAACATAGCCAACCGTAGTATATCAATTCTATCATTCTCCGGTAAAGAATTTAGTGCCAGCAAGGTAAATTTTACTGGCGTTTTCCTCTTTATACGGTCTGGCAAGTTCCCTATTTGTAATACTCCCAGAAGTTCATTTGCTGCCAGGATATAAATTTCGTTTGCAGCATAATTGTACCATATTGCTGTTTCTTTACCGCGAAACTGGCACAAGGTTACATATCTCCAGGCTGATGCAAACAGGCTATCACCTTGTTCTCTTTTCTTTTGGGCAACATCTATAATCCATTTATCCAATACCGGATCCGGCTTTGGCCAGCGGATTATCTCTAGCCTTCCGATAGTATCTGCCATTCCAAGGATTATACCCTTAGTGCCTCTATCCCAATAGTAGTAACGCTTTTCGGTAGTTTGTACGCTATGAGTGCCATCAGAGTTTTTTACCCTGTTG
Source organism: uncultured Bacteroidales bacterium (assembly GCA_903913645.1). Taxonomy (GTDB): domain Bacteria; phylum Bacteroidota; class Bacteroidia; order Bacteroidales; family UBA4417; genus UBA4417. The sequence continues at coordinate 4,987 of CAIWMA010000145.1, forward strand.
CGCTCGGTTGTAATCGAACCCTCACAATACACGTTCATTTGCCAGTCGTAATAAGGCATAGCCGTAATGATTTGCCCGGGATATACAAATTCCACATCTCTGGTACCACCAAATCCTATTCCGGTTAAACTCGTTAGGCTTTCGCCTACTAGGTCGCCGCCAAATTTTGCTAATTTGCGAACTACATCGGGATTATATCCTGCAAGCTGGATGTATCCAAACTTTGATGCTTCAACAGTATATTTCTTTCTGTTTCCCTTACCATAGATATGAATAGTATCGTATATTCCTTTTGTTTCCTGTGCATTGATTTCGGTTTCAGAAAGTATGAAAAGAAATAGGCACATCAGAAGTAATGAGTTCTTTTTCATTGGAATAAACTTTTAGGTTCATAATCAATTTTAACAATCCAACTACGAGGTATTAACCTGGTTTGTATTAGTCCTTAACACAACGTACAGAATATCCATAACCCTTTAGCATACGATATCTGTATATATTATTATTATAATCAGAATTCAAATTGCGACACCAGGCATTTGTAGAATTGAATTCTGTCGAACTCCACCAGTAGGTATAGAGCCATCTACCAATGATAGTTCCATCTAAAAATCCAGTGGTATCACCAACAAAGCCTGTGCCGACAGCTGTGAAACCAGTTTCGTTGGTTGCACCATGATTTCCCCACCAATACTGACCATATCCTGATATCTGAAGTTTTAAACCAGCATGGGTATCACCACCTAAGAAGTTTATTAAAGTATCCCATTCGGCATCAGTAGGAATATGCCAACCGGTTGGGGCTATTTTGCGGCTGTCGTTCAAGGTGTACCAGTTGTAAAAACGGCCATAAATCTGGGGGTCTTTGTAATCGTAATTACAATAAGCAGCTGTTTTTAATTTCATCCATGCAGTATCGCTAGTTGCGTTTGTTATTGAATCTCCGTTACGATATCTGGTAGTACGCAGGTTTTCGGCCATCCATTCCTGTGCTCCAATCTTAACAGTCTTATATGAGTTATAGTCAATGTCCCTGACAGTACCATACACTATTGTAGGTGGTTCGGGTTCATGATTCGGTTTTTTGCAACCCATCTCCAGCATTGTTAAAGCGCCAATGAGGGCTAACAATGCATAGTTCCAATTTCTATCAAAGTCTTTCATGGCATTTGTTTTAAAGAATTGACAATTACTGAATCATTTGCATGTTGCTCAACGAATGATACCCGTATGATAGTGTTAAACCAGAGCATGAAAAAGCATTTTGGATGATCAGATATTTTATTTTTCTTTTATTCAAGAGTCAATGATCTGATAATCTAATTTTTTTCGGGACTACCTACAAAAAGAATATAATTTTCTCTATTCTTAAGCATATTTGTATTGTAACCAGTGTGAACTACAGCGTATAACCTATAACCTAAATAATTAATCCAGGATCTGAAATTCACACGCCTGACCCATTTTGAACTACCCTGGTATCCGTGTATAATATGGCTTGTAATATTCTCACTGTACCCGATCTTTAGTCCAGAACCTGCGAATGAAGCCATATAATCTGATTCCATCCAGTGATTGAATGCCATCTTGTTTTTCCAGCCTTTCGAGAGATACTTCCTGTTTGGAAATATATTCACGATATCAGCAATAACAAATTTCCCTGTCGGTTTCAGAACCCTGCTGATCTGCTTAAGGAACAACTCTTTATGCGGATAATGAAAAGCGCTTTCGATGCAAATAAGCAAATCAATTGAGTGATCACTTATGGTTTCGAGCTTTTGGGCATCATCTACATAGAATTCAACATTTTGCTGCCTGGCTTTATTGTGAAGTGCTATTGAAATATTGTCAGGATTCAAATCAATGCCAGTTATTTTTTGTGGAGACCTTATATCTGCAATATATAATGACTGAGTACCATTACCACAACCTACTTCCAGCAAGTTTTTATCTGCCATTCCATCAACATACGAAAGGCAGTAATCGGTAAGATTCTGCTGCCGCTTTTCAAGGGATTCAAAATCCTTCTGATAGTAAGGATAATGCAGCATCAGGTGCTTTCCAAAAATCTGGAGGTAAACATCATTTATCGATACATAATAATCCCGGACCGAATAAGCCGCCGAGATTAAACTTGGTTTGTTTGCAATCTTTTTCATTTTTGAGAGTATTTTGGTCAAAGAATGTAAATTTTGGCTTGTAATCTGATATTCAACTATTTCCTTTTTTAATTTATCAAATGCAGGGTATTCGTTCGTTAAAGAGTCAGAACCTTTTTTAATCCAGGCCGCTGTATTCACCAGGCAATTAGAGAGTAATGCAGATCTTACTCATTTATACTTTCAAATGCGTAATTGATTTCACCGTTTTTTACTTTCATATTCAAATAGCCAGCATTGCTCAAACCATCTTCCAGTGCATCAACCTGAACGTAGGTCGTTATTCCAAAATTTTCTACATCTCTTACGTGGTCGTGGCCGGTAATAACCATATCAACATTATTCCTGGCAAATAAATCGAGTAAAAAACTCAGTTCCTCCTCTACCAGGTTTGTGCTTTCTGTTTTCCTGGGGCGAAAGAGGTTTACATGTGTTATTACTATGCATCTGCGATAGCTGGAACGCATGGATGTAAGAATTTCGGAAAGCCATTCCGTCTGCAGCCTGCCTAAAGTGCCTCCTCCAGTATCAATACAAATAAAAAGGTCTGCGCCTGCAGGTGTTTTAACTGTAAAGTAATAACTCGAAGATCCGAATCTTGAATAAAACTCATCCCATCCGTTATGCCACAGATCATGATTGCCTGCAAGATAAAATGATTGCAGTGAATCATTTTCAGGATAATGTTTTTCAAATTCATTATAGCCTTCAGCCAGACCACCTGTAAGATCGCCATCAATAATTACGGCTGCTGGCTTTTCAAGTCTTGCAACGGATAAAAACCTGTCCAGATTTGCTGTAGTAGTACCAATATGTATGTCAGCCATGGTTAAAATTGTATAATCATCAGATTCAACTTTTATTTCTTTGTAAGGATGGATTGCATTCCATTCCATGGATTGGCTGAAACGTTTGTCAACAGGATCGCTTGAGCTTGTAGGTCCTTCTATTTTTGAGCATGCCGTTGCCAGCAAAGCCATGGCTGCAATCAGCAGCGATTTTTGATTTAGTTGAAATTCCATTGTACACCTCCTCTGATTACGAAGCCAAAATAATTTGAACTGATATTCGTTACCCCTGCATTTTTATACCATACCTCAGCAAACAGGCAAAGCGGAGAACTAACTTTATAGTAGCCTTTCAGATTAACATAGGGATTGGTTTCCTGGTTAATCAGAAAATAATCAACGTTGGTTAAAGTTACTCCTGCATTCCACCTGCAATAGGATGGTTTAAGATTGTACCCGAACGAATACATGATGTTAAAATTCTCGTGAATTTTTGCGTCATTTCCATTATAGGAATTTTCTGACGTATTTCTTCTCAGACTATAGGTTCTGAAATTAGTACCGATCTGAATATCAAAATGTTTACCTATTATTGTGAATACACAAGCATAATTTATTTCCTGCATAATTTCGGAGTAAGCAGTCCAAAGCCGGAATCCGCTTAACTCAA
>CAIWMA010000146.1 GCA_903913645.1 uncultured Bacteroidales bacterium
ATCATATTTTCAGCCACTTTTACAATCAGGAGGTTCTTCCCTGTTGAAAGTTCGTCAGTATTAAACTTCAGCGCAAAAGCCTGATGTACCTGCTGAATTGCCATCGGCAACATGGTTATAAGAATTTCCGGAGTAATAAGAATCCCCTTTTTCGTTAAATATATTTTATGCAACGCATCGTGCACTATTTCGCCCAGCATAGCAGCATCAATGGTTTCCGAAACCTGGTCAGGCTCGCTGATACGTAATACCTGTGAAAAATAAAATTGCAGTTTACACTTCAGGAACATTGAAAGTGCCGTTGGAGAAAGGCCTCTGTCAGCAATCTGGCGCAGGCGAATCATAACATCAGGGGATTTTTCAATCGAAATCTCTCCTGCATTTGTATTTCCGGGTAATACAGAGAGAATTTGTTCCGATATTTTAATCCCAGGATTTACATTGGGCATTTCATACAGCATCTGGCTGATAAAACGGCTTTTTTCACCTCCTCCCAACTCGTCACCTTCGGTATTGTAGATAAGGTACGCATTTTCAACGCGCTGCATCAGCCTGTAAAAATGGTATGCAAATACGGCTGTCCTTTCACTGTAGCGCTGCATTCCGAATTGTGATCGCACTTCATCAGGAACAAAAGTAGTTTGATGCTTACCTCTTGGCAATAATCCTTCGTTTACCGAAATCATGATAATATCAGTAAAATCAAGCAAACGGGTTTCGAGCATTCCCATAACCTGCAATCCATTGAGCGGTTCACCGTAAAACGGAAGCCGCATACCGGCAATCAGGTTACTAACCAAAGATTGAACAGTTTCAATATCTGGTTTTAATTCAGGATCCTTCAAAATAATATCAAGTTTCGAACACAATACCGCAGCATGAAACAGATATTCCAACTCAATAGGATGAATCGGCCCTTTGCTTTGATCATTTTCATTTTCAACCGGCGAATAAGCATCTCGTAAAAATGAAATAATGTCCCTGACCAGGCTGATTACGTCTCCGGATTTGATCTGTTTATTAGTGAGATAGGGTTCAAAAACAGCTCCAAGTGGCTTGTTGATGCTGGTTAAAAGTGCTAATAAATCATCAGAAGCATAAAAGGATTTTGCTACCTGCGGACTTTCTGTTTTAACTGTATCTGAATGAGAATTCTTCTTTGTAGAATCAATAAAAGGATGAGAGAGGAATCTTTGGATATCTTTATAATAAAACCGCAGCATTAGGTCGGTTCCCGATTTTGAATCCGGCACTGGCTGAGCAAAGCGCTGAGCATTTGTGAACATCGACAGAATAATATTAATCAACGAAAAAACAGGAGTCTGCTTTAGCGGAAATCCCATGGTAACATTAAAATCGCCAGTCTCATCCGGGATGGAATTAAGAACCGGTAATAATAAGCCTTCATCAACCAGCACCAATGCAATACCATCTGAAGTTCCTTTTTTTCTGATCAAATCGTGAATCAATTCACCTGCGAGCTTTGCCTGACCAACGTTTCCGGGAACACCAATAACGGCGATTGTCTTTTCCTCCGCACTCAGGCAATTCCCGATCCAGTAAATCGGGCCAAATGTATTCTTACTGATATATTCCCTTAAAAAGCGCCCGGCTTCCTGGCGTGGATCAGTGAGATAATAATCATCGGCATCCCAGTATATTTCAGCTTTCCCGGTTTCGACAAGATATTTCAGCAGGGTTTCTTCAGCTGCAGTTAAAGCATTGAAACCGGCGAACACAACACTATCCCATTCCGAGAACGATTTATTCTGAATATCCTTCAGCAGCATATCAAAAGCAAGTCCAAAATAGCCTTCGCCGTGCATCAGAAGCTCCTCGCGGAACAAAGTATAACAAGGTGCCAGTGAATTATAAAAGTGCAAGTAATCCTGCTCAAACGGTGTGAGTGGCTTCCCGTCAGGATTCCAGTGTTTCATGGCTTTAATTTCATCCAGATACTGAAATACCTTTTCGCCGTCCGCTATATATTGATCTATTTCATCAAAATCGCCAAGCAGCATATTCCCCCATGAAATAAATTCGGAAAACGGCTGGGCTTTATCCTTTTCCAAGGATTTGTAAACTTTGTACAGCCGGGCAATCAGTTCAAGAGGATCGCTAAGTTTAAGACCCGATTTATAAACCACAAAATCTTCAAGCGCATAAATATCAGGGAGCCAGATCGGTTTATTTATAATCCGCGACACATATTGCTTGAAAAACAATCCTGCTCTCCGGCTGGGAAATACAAGGCATATCCGGCTGAAATTATCACCGTGGGTTGAATATAAGTGTTTGGCGAGTTTATCTAAGAATGCTTCCATGCGTTTTGGGTTAACTCATCCGATATTAAAAACGATTAATTTGAATCTGAATATTATTGATCTTAACGTTCTAAACTGTTTAATTTTCCAAGAATTATTTCAGCTTTTATCAATTCCTGAGGCTTTCCCATATCCACCCAGTTGTCGGGATTGTGTTTATAGCCCATGATTTTATTTGTTGCGGCCAGCCCGAGATAGGTATCAACAATCGAGAATTTCCCGTCTTTATCCATTAATTCGAATATAGAAGGATCAATAATATGAACACCGCTGAAAGCATTTTTTGTTAGGTTTTGAATATCAGGACGAGCCATTCTAATTTCAGCGGTTTGTGTGTTTTCCCAACCACAAAGCTGCATTTGTTCGTCAAATAAAAAATACCTGGAAGTCTCGCGGCTACAGACTGCTAATGTTGCCAAAGCGCTATTGCTTTTATGAAAATCAAGCATATTGCTGTAACTCACATCACTTATCACATCCACATTCTGAACAAGAAATGGTTGCCTATCGTTAAAAAACCAGGCAGCTTTTTTCAGGCCACCACCTGTATCAAGCAGTAAATCCTCCTCATTGGAAATGATAATGTTTGCATCAAAATTATTGTTTTGCCTGATAAATTCAATCACCTGGCCGGCAAAATGATGTACATTGATGAGGATATCATTTATCCCGTTTCTTTGTAAATGCCTAATCAGTATTTCGAGCATTGGAACGCCTGCCACGGGAACAAGAGCTTTGGGCATTGTTTGGGTATAAGGCTTGAGCCTGGTGCCTAACCCGGCGGCAAAAATCATTGCCTTCATAATTTGTCGGGATTATTTTTATAATAATTCCGGATCAGCACTTTTTTCAGTTCCCTGTGAATAATGAGTTCGGTAATTACTTCAGGCAACGAACATTCAGGATGTAAGGAACTGGATTCCATAATTTTATTTTCGCCGAGATCGACCTGATAAAGCAAGGCTGAAAGGCGGTGCGGATCAATTTCGAGCAAATGCGAAACGTGCCAGGTTAACTGCTGAAACAATTCTTCATAAGCCATATCAACTATCCCTGTGAATTCCACATCCATCCCAAACATGGTAAAATCTTTTTTCACCTGTTCAACCGTTTGGCGGATAACTTCGGTTTTAGTTTTATAAAGCTCAATATCAAACGATTCCAAAATATTCTACAATTTTCCGGGTTTACACACGTATTTCTCTTTATTCACTTTTTTACCGCATTTGGCACATTCAAACTTAGGATTAGCCTGCTTTTTAGCACGTTTTTCTACATCCTTGGTTTTGCACATTGTTTTCGACATAACTTTTCTCTTCTTAAGAATTCTATATCACAAACATCCCGAAACCAATGAAGTTCATTCTTTTGCTAACAAATGCTTATTTTAAATTCAGGCTTTTCATTTCCTGGTGATACACACTCACTTTTAACGAATAAGTCTCCTCAAGGTAAGCTGCAACCCTCGATGCGCAGAATACGGAGCGATGCTGCCCGCCGGTACATCCAAAATTAATCTGTAAGTGACTGAATCCACGTCTTTGGTATTCCTGAACACTCTGATCAACAAGTTTAAGTACATTGGTCATAAATTTGGCAACAGCCTTTTCCCGATCAAGATATTGAATTACAGGCTCATCAAGACCTGTAAATTTTTTATAATGATCATAACGCCCCGGGTTTGGTAAAGCCCTGCAATCGAAAATAAAACCGCCTCCGTTTCCTGAATAATCGGGCGGCGGTCCGTTTTTAAATGAAAAACTATTAACCGAAACCGTGAGTGAACCCAGTTCAGGCAATTGTGGTGTGGTGATCTCTGTTTTGGCAATTTCGTGCAATGCTTTCATCAATTCAGGCAATTCAATCCTGAACTTAACATTTGCCAGTAGCCATCTGATATTCTCAATTGCATAAGGGATACTTTGCAGGAAATGTGCCCTGCGTTCAAAATATCCCCGAAAGCCGTAGGCTCCCATCACCTGTAAAAGGCGGATTAACACAAACCCATAATAGTCATTGATGAATTTTTGTTCATCGATCTGTATATATTGTTTCAGGTTTTCGAGGTACCAATAAAGCATATCCTCCCTGAAATCGTAAGGAAGTGAGGCCTTTACCTGGAAAAGTAATGAAGCAAGATCGTACTGAAGCGGTCCGCGCCGTCCACCCTGGTAATCAATAAACCAGGGTTTATCATGATGAATCATAATATTCCTGGCCTGGAAATCGCGGTACATGAAAAACTTGTTGCCACTTTGCAACAGGTGAATGATCAGCCTGTCGAAATCCTCTTCAAGAGCAGCCTCGTTGAAAGGAACTTTCAGCAACCGCAGGAAATAATATTTAAAGTAATTCAAATCCCAGCGCATGGAACGTCCATCGAATTCACCCGAAGGATAACAAACCGAAAAATTCAGATTTTTACAGGCATCAACTTGGAAACGAGGAAGCTCTGCAATAGCAAGCTTATATAATTCAAAAGTCTTTTTTGAAGGAATTCCATTAACCCGGTTCTGCTCAAGGTGATCGAGCAACGACATTTTACCCAGGTCGCTGATGAGGTAGCAATCGTTTTCAAGATCAAAGGCATAGATTTCAGGAACATTGAGTCCCATTTGCCTGAAATGGTTGGTAAATGACAGAAATGACTGCGTCTCACTTTTATCAGGACTGTAAACGCCTATGGCATGTTTATTCTGACCGCTCAACCGGTAATACTGCCGATATGAACCAGCCTGGGGAAGAGGAAGAATCTCAATTCCCTGTTCCGGTGACCATTTCTGGAAAAGGCTGTGGAGAGTATCCGTTTGATCTGTTTTAGACACGAATTTTTATAAATATGATTAATAACAAGCTATAATGCAAATTTAGGTTTTTTTTAGTTTGGATTACAGACAATATTCTTAAACAAGTCAGCTTATTATTTGTTAATCATAGTATATTTGTGGCCCGGCGGGAAGTAAATTAATACACTCTACTATTATGGAAAATACAAAAGCATTAGAAGTACTTAAAACGGCTATTCTACTCGAAAAGCGGGGAAAAGCTTTTTATGAAAAAATGGCGGAGCAGACCGAAAGCCCTGAAGCACGTAAGATATTTACTACCATGGCTGAAGAAGAAAAAGCACATGTCGAATTTCTTTCGGTACAATTTGCACAGTATGTAAAAGAAGGAAAATTTTCGAAACCCGATTATCACAATGGCGAAACTGAAGATATTTCAGCCGAGATTTTGAATCCGCAGCTTATTAAAGAGATTTCGGCTGCCAGTTTTGAAGCTGCTGCGATTTCAGCAGCTATGGATTTCGAAACACGGGCAGTAGAACTTTACTCCAAACGCTCAGCCGAAGCTGATGATGTGAACGAAAAAGAAATGTACAAATGGCTGGCAGAATGGGAAAGCGGCCACCATAAAATATTATACGATTTGAATGAAGCGCTGAAAGAAAGCATCTGGTACGATAACCAGTTCTGGCCGTTTTAAAGTTCCTTTTATTTGATTAATTAAGCGCATCAGGCAATAGCCTGATGCGCTTTTATTATTTATATATGTTGGGGTGCATTTTTCTAACGTGTGAAATGAATTTAAATACTGAAAAAACCAGTTGATGAACAAATCTCTTTTTGTAAACTAATTTAATTAATTGGAATGACCAGATTTTACCTTAATATTGTGCACTCAGAATCCTGGACGACTATATTATACTATAAATCCACAAAGCTTTATTCCACTATTTTGTATGCTAAAAATATTACTTCAGTTTATCGCTCTTCTTTCGGTATTATCATCATATTCCCAGGTTCAAAGATCACAAGCTGTTATAATTTTTGCAAATAATGACTCCCTTTCTGTTGAAATTAAGAATGAACAATTACAAAATATTCAAACACACATTCAATATAAGCCGCACGGTTCCAACAATTTTGTTACCGGACTTCCCGAGCAAATAACATCAGTAAGATTTACAGATGGACGGATGCTTGAGAGTATTAAAACAGATTCTGTTACATTACTATTGCTGCGTCTTATTGACGGGTATTATAATCTTTACAAGATCGAAAGAAACGGATTGATAACTTATTATATCAGGCATGCAGAGGATACACCCAAACACCTGGTTGAAACATTTACAGATAAATATTTAAAAGAAGATGGACAATTCCATATGATTTCCAATTTTGAGTACATTCATGAATTAACATATGCTATGGCTGATAACGCCAAAATAACAGCAGAAATCAATGAAATAAAATTCCGTGAAGATGAATTGATGACTATTGTTAAACAGTACAATGAATATAAGGGTAAAAAATATCCTGAGGTCTCAAAACTTAAAAAGAAACCAACAAAAGTTTCGACTGGAATCCTGATAAATTATTCTCCGTTTCTTAGTGATTTCCGCGCAGTTGGACTTGGAATGAACTTTGACTTTTACAGAAATCGCCCTTACCAAAAATTGGGATTGATGACCCGGTGTTCTTTTAATATTTTAGAATATACTAAAAATGACAGTTACAAATTTGGGATAGAGATTCCTATTGCATTGTCATATAAATATCTTGAAAAGGACAGGCTGAAACTGTATTTCCTTGGAGGTATTACTTCAATTGTATTTTTTGAGTCAGAAACAAGTTATGGTACACGAACCAATTCCATTTATGGAGGTGGTGTGCCGATTATAGGAACAGGGATTGATTACAAGATCAAAAAATCAGCCTTGCGGTTTGAGTTTTCGCTTATCCCAAGTAACTTTATACTCGCTTATATTTTTTAATGGGAATAAACTTCAGAATCCAGAATATTACTCAATGACCTAAAATTAAACTCTTCTAAAATAGTAACATACCCAAACTGCCTAAACATTCAACAACATTTAAAAATCTATTTATGAAAAAAGCATCATTCATTATTAGTATCATTCTTGCGCTGACGTTAAAATACGCGGATGCTCAGAAAAACTTAAGTCGTAACGTGATCATTTTTGCAAATGGCGATACTCTTAATTCGCCGCAAATATTGAGCAATAAAATGCTAACTAACCAGGATGAAATTGTATACATTGACAGGAATAGCACAAAACAGAAATTAACTGCATGCCAGATCAGAGAATATTATCTTGATAACGAATACTTCCATTCTGTTATGATAAAAAGCGAAAATATCTGCCGGCTGATCACTTACGAAGTAGGTGGTTACATTAGTTTTGGTTTGTCCTATGCTTCAAACGGCGATATGAACTTTTATGTAAAAAAGAATGATGAAGTTGATGCCCTTGAAAAATACAAATATAACCTGAAGTCATTCTTTTCCAGCTATCTCGAAGATTTTGATCAATTTTATTCTAATTATAGAGTTAAAATATCTTATGATTTTAAAACCCTCGCAGAGATGATTTCGGCATATAATGCATACAAATATCCTGAAAAGTATGTTTTTGAGACTGTGAAAAACAAAGAAAAAGGCCGTATTGTTGTAATTGCATCTGTTGGAATGGCAAATACAAAGTTATCAGGATACCTGCAGGATAATCTGAACGGCGTATCCTACTCACTCGGAATGGATTTTGAATCAAGGTATTCGAGATATTTTGCAATCCATCTTCCAGTAACATACAATTGGACATCTGGAAAAGCAACAAATATGAGTCTTCATTTATCATCAATCAATTTTGAACCTTATCTTACCTTCAGGCCAATTCCCAATAAATCAATCAGCTTTGAATTTGGAGCAGGATTTGGAATGATGTATTCAATGAACAGTTATTTAGATTGTTCGCAGCTAATACAATCCGATCAAAACAAAGTGCTTTTAAATAAATTAAGTGTTGGTCCAAATTTTAGTTTTATTGCAAACCTGGATAAAAAATTCAAAGCACAACTTATGTTTGTTCAATACAAGGCTCATTTAGCGAACATCAAAATGTCCTCCCCTGAGGATACTTCAGCAAAGGCCAGTATAAATAATTTCAGGCTGATGATATCCTATAGCTTCTAGTCTGAGAATTTAAGGGAGCTAAAGGTTAACGACTACTTATTGATCTGCTCTGGTAAGCTTCTAAATATATTTGTTAACAAGCGCAACATGCCGAAAAGCACGCTGCGCTTGTTGTTTCCCAGGAATTCATTTTCCCAAAGCATTCACAATAATTTTTATTTAGAATGATTCCAAACTATTTTCTAAATTGTTTGTTTCTAATCAATTAACAATTCATAATTTATTAATCAAAATCCAAAAACCATGAAAACAAAAATTCTCTTATTGGTTGTTGCGCTTGCATTTGCATTCAGTATTAACAGTTTTGCACAGGAACGTACTTACAAAGATGGATCAGCATGGACAGTATCTTTTGTACAGGTTAAAAATGGAATGGGCCTGGATTATCTGAACAGTTTAAAGACTACCTGGAAAGCAGTACAGGATGAAGGTATTAAGCAAGGAATAATATTATCGTATAAAATTTTTGAAGGAAATGCTTCTAATCCCGACGATTGGCAAATCATGCTTATGGTTGAGTATAAAAACCTTGCCACCATGGATGGAAATGAAGATAAATGGGATGCTATTTCGAAAAAAGTAGTTGGGAGTGAAGAAGACCAAAAGAAACTCAGGGAAATCAGGATGAATATGCGTACGATGTACGGCACAAAATTGATGAGAGAAGTTGTTTATAAATAATTTTAAGAAATTATAATTCTAAAAGCTGGACTACCAAAAAAAGTAGCCGGCTTTTTATTTACTGCAAAAGGATTAGGTAATATGGTGCCGAATCCAACTTTAAGGACAGCTGATGCCATTCACTTATCACTTTTCCCTTTTCACTTTTCCTACCTGCAAATAGAGACGCGATGCCCTGCGTCTCTACCTCACGCTTACCTTCCCGCTTCCTGAATACGAATGATATTCGCCGTTATACATAGCATCGGCAGAAACAGCACCAATTACAAATGTTCCTTTGCTAACTACCCTGACTGTATAATAGAAAGTTTTGGCTGTGCCATTCAGAGCGGTAAAGAAACTGATGCGATCGTCGCGGATATCGGTGTATTCAGGTGTTGTCCTGTTTTTCATAAAACTCATTTCTCTTTCTGCCACAAGTCTTGAATTCTCAATTTCGAAACATGCCGGCAGTAAATCTGTAATTGCAACATTTTGAACCGTTGTTCCAGATTCGGACTGTGCTGTTATTTCAACAACTACCAAATCGTTCTGGCTGAATGAATTTCCATTGATTTGATTCCCATCCCGATCCAGGAAACGTCGGCGGACTTTCAGGTGATTGTCTTCATCCGCAACGTTCGGCGTAATTTTTATACCCGACAATTCATAATAATAGTAAAGCGCGCCCTTCCC
>CAIWMA010000147.1 GCA_903913645.1 uncultured Bacteroidales bacterium
ATTGGAACAGTAACTGTTTATCAGCAAATACAGTATATGCGAAAACAATCGTTAGGGATCAATATTGATCAGACATTGGTTGTATCAGCACCAATTGTCGGAATTGATTCTACCTATTTACAAAAGATGACTGCTTTTAAAGAAAATTTGAGTCAATATCCTTTTGTGAAAAACGCAACTGTCTCCACAAGCATACCAGGTGAACCGGTTCAGTGGAATGCTGGTGGAATAAAGCTGGTGGGTGCCGATGATTCAAAACAGAAGCAATATCGTGTTATCGGGGTGGATTATGATTATTTGAAAACCTATGATTTAAAATTAATCGCCGGGCGAATTTTCTCCAAAAGCTTTGGCACGGATAAGAGCGCCGTTGTTTTTAACCGCAAAGGGATAGAACAACTTGGATTTAATAATCCGGAGGAAGCACTAAACAAACGAATTGATTTCTGGGGAGCCCAATATACCATTGTTGGGGTAACCGAAAACTTTCATCAGCAATCGTTGCGTGAAGCTTATGAACCATTGATACTTCGGTTAATTCCTGATGTGAATGGTTACCTATCGGTGAAGACAGAAGCCAGCCAGGCTGCTAAAACAGTAGAACTTGTAAAAGCCCAATGGAATAGCTTTTTCCCGGGAAACACGTTTGAATATTTCTTTCTCGATGATCATTTCAATTACCAATACCGGGCGGACAAGCGTTTCGGTCAGGTGTTCGGAATATTTACAAGCCTTGCCATCTTGGTGGCCTGCATGGGTTTGTTTGGCCTCGCCTCCTTTACGACACTCCAGCGTAGCAAGGAGATTGGGATTCGAAAAGTCCTTGGGTCATCAGTGACCAATATTCTGAAATTGCTCTACCGCGAATTCGCGACATTATTACTAATAGCCTTTGTTATTGCTACCCCAATCGCATGGATTATAACATCCAACTGGTTGCAGAGTTATGCTTTCCGAATCAACGTGCACTGGTTATACTTTGTAATTCCGTTTACATTGATGATCCTGATCGCCTTAATAACGGTAAGTTTTCTATCCATAAAGGCGGCAGTTGCTAATCCTGTAAAGAGCTTGAGATCTGAATAAATTCTAACGAATGTTTAAAAATTATTTGAAAATAGGTTTTCGTCATCTGTGGCAAAATAGGCTTTATTCAATAATTAATATAGCCGGATTAACTGTGGGAATTACGTGTATGCTGTTGGCTGTGCTATATTGGAAAGATGAGCGCAGTTTTGACAACTTCCATAAAAATAATCCCAACCTATTCCGTGTTACAACTACTTTGGTAGAGACCAAAGACGCCAAAGCTATAACATTAGGCGGTTCAGGCCAGGTACAAGGCCCTGCATTTAAGGATGAAGTACCTGAATTAGTAAGTTATGTGCGTATTCTTGGAGGTGATATTTACAGTGATGTTGTGTCTGAAAATAAATCGCTGCGGCTTAAACCATTGTTTGTTGATGCTGATTTTTTTGATGTCTTTACTTTTCACCTGTTGCGTGGCAATCCCAAAACGGTATTGAGCGAAATTAATTCAGTAGTAATTTCCGAGAGCACTGCAAGAAAATATTTCAACAGCATTGATGTGGTGGGTAAACCATTGCGGATGGATGCTGATCCTTCCTTTGACAAACTTGGTAAATCATTGATTATTTCTGGTGTTGTGGAAGATCCGCCTTCAAATTCCTCACTACAGTTTGATTGTTTGTTTACATTCAGTTTTATGCATCTTTCTTTTGAAGATGATAATTGGCTAAATGCGTATCTGGGAACATTTGTAGTGCTTCATCCTGGTACAGATAAACGTTTGGTGGAACAGAAATTTAATAAAATATATGCTTTCCATGCAAAGGAACAACTGGCCATAAATTCTAAAACCTTCGGTTTCGATCCTCAAATAAGTTATGGGCTGCAACAAATAACCAATATTCATCTTAACCCCCTTATGCGCACTGGTGGTGATGCTGAGGGGGGAATTGTCAATACAAGCGATCCTGCTTATTCGTATATATGCATGGGTATTGCTTTGTTTATTTTATTGATGGCAATTATCAATTTTATCAATATCAGTATTGCTGATTCTATGAAAAGGGCAAAAGAAATTGGAGTAAGGAAAATTGCAGGTGGCAATAGAAAGCAGATCATTATGCAGTTCCTGAATGAATCCGCAATTCTTTGCTTTATCGCATTCCTGCTTTCACTTGTACTAATGAATATCTCTTTACCGCTATTTATTAGTTTTAGCGGAAAGCAACTACTTTTTCCTGACGCATTGGATTATAAACTGGCGATATATTTTATAGTGATTCTTGTGTTTGTAGCCTTATTTACAGGATTTTACCCCGCATATTTATTATCCAAATTCAAACCTATAACTATATTGTCCAATAAATTAAGATTATCAGGTGGTAATGCATTTGGCCGGATTCTGGTAATCGTACAATTTACACTTGCAATGGTTCTGTTGATCGCCAGTATTGTTTACTACGATCAAATGAATTATATCCGTACAAAAGATTTAGGGTATAATCCCAACCGGATAATTCGCACTGCTGTTAGTGGTGACAGAGATTACAATTCCATTATCACTTACCTGAAAAATGAACTTGTCAAAGAACCATCTGTTAAAATGGTATCGTTTGGCGGTTATGATCATAATGACAGGGTGAACGTGAATAATCGCCATTTCGAGGCATTACACAAGACAATTGATGAAAATTATCTGCTGGCATTGGAAATACCACTCCAAGCGGGACGCAACTTTTCTCCGGCATTTTCAAATGATAAAAAAGATGCAGCCATTGTTAACGAAGTTTTCATGAAAACCTCTGGCCTGGATAATCCAATAGGAACCCAAATAATGGTTAATGAATCTTACAATAGCAAAATGAAGACGATTGTGGGAGTTGTAAAGGATTTTCATTTTGGCTCTTTACGTGAACCGATAAAACCAATGGTTATGTACATGCCCGAAATGCCCGAGGGAGTTATGTGGGTAAAATTTGAAAAATCAAAGCAGAAAGAAGCTATTGCGGTATTAGCACAAGCATATAAGAAATCCA
The DNA here is from genome assembly GCA_903913645.1 of uncultured Bacteroidales bacterium. Lineage (GTDB taxonomy): Bacteria > Bacteroidota > Bacteroidia > Bacteroidales > UBA4417 > UBA4417. The sequence continues at coordinate 3,066 of CAIWMA010000147.1, forward strand.
TGCCTGGTGCAGTATTTCATTATGATTTCCTGAATGAGATGAATGCACGGCAATACGTGCAGGAGCAACAATTACAACGCGTTATAAGTGTTGCAACGGTGTTGTCGTTAATTATATGTTGCCTGGGATTATTCGGTTTGGCTCATTTGTCAGCTATCCAACGCCAAAAGGAAATAGGTGTAAGAAGAGCACTTGGTGCATCGGTAAAACAAATTGTTTTCCTTCTGTCAGGCAATTTTTTGGAATTGGTTTTGGTTGCGTATGTTATTGCCGCACCTATCGCGTGGCTTGTAATGAATAAATGGCTGGAGAATTTTTCCTACCGGATTTCAATTGAGCTGCAGGTATTTGTGTTTACTGGTTTATTAGCAATTATTATTGTTTTCATTACAGTAAGTTTCCATGCTATTAAGGCAGCTATTGTTAACCCGGTGAAAAGTTTAAGAAATGAATAATGTATACAAATTATGATAATATGATACAATTAAAAGGCATTTTTAAGTGGGTCAACTCAGGTGGGAACAGGGTTTTCCTGTTAAAGGATATTAATCTGACAATCAAAGAAGGTGAGTTTGTGAGCATCATGGGGCCATCTGGTTCCGGCAAATCTACCTTACTTAATGTGGTGGGTATGCTCGACGATTTTAATGAAGGGGAATACAATTTTATCGGTCAGCCGGTCCACCAGTTAAAGGAAAAACACAGGGCGCAGCTCTACAAAAGCCATATCGGGTTTGTGTTTCAGGCTTACCATCTGATTGACGAATTAACTGTATATGAAAATATTGAAACCCCACTAATTTATCAGAACATTAAATCCTCCGAAAGAGAAGCCATCGTTGCTGATATCCTCGACCGTTTTAACATTGTTGGAAAGAAAGATCTGTTTCCTTCACAATTATCGGGTGGTCAGCAACAGTTAGTGGGTGTTGCAAGAGCTTTGGTTGCAAAGCCTAAACTAATCCTGGCGGATGAGCCGACTGGAAATCTAAATACTAAACAAGGGACAGAAATCATGGAACTGTTTAAACAGCTAAATGAAGAGGATGGTGTTACAATTATTCAGGCGACCCATTCAGAGAAAAATGCAGCTTATGGTTCTAAAATTATTAACCTCCTTGACGGAAGAGTAGAAAAATAAATTATAAATAAGGAAATTTCCCATGAAGAACTTTAAAATAAAAATCGCTATCCCGCTGATATTGTTTGCTCTGACTGTCACCAGCCAGGCGAAAGCCCAGGATACCACACTGGTACATATCGCTCAGTATAGCGTATTAACTTTGCAACAATGCATTGAGATTGGTTTTAAAAACAATCCAGATGTAAAACAAGCCGGGTTCCTGGCCGAATCGGCAAAAATCAATTACAACCAGGCGAAGGCAAATATGTTACCTGACCTGAATGCAGGAATCTCCCATACTTCCTATAATGGACGAAGTATAAACCCATATACCAATTCGTACATAAACGAGCAGAACACGGCCGGTTCTTATCAGCTAACCAGTGGTATTACGTTATGGAATGGGAGCAGCATCCAGAATTACATGAAGCAATACCGGCTCAATTATGAAGCAGGTA
>CAIWMA010000148.1 GCA_903913645.1 uncultured Bacteroidales bacterium
GAAACTATAACCGAATGTGTTGAATTCAGCAATATGTATGCTCCCGAACACTTGATCCTGGCAGTGAATAATGCTCGAAATCTGATTCCTCAAGTTTCAAAAGCAGGTTCGGTTTTCCTGGGGAATTACAGTTGCGAAAGTGCAGGCGATTATGCCAGCGGAACCAATCACACTTTACCGACAAACGGTTACGCACGCAGCTATAGCGGTGTTTCGCTGGATAGTTTTGTTACCAAAATCACTTTCCAGGAACTCACGAAAGAAGGCATCCGAAATATCGGCCCGTCCATAGAACTGATGGCCGAAGCAGAGCAATTATTCGCTCACAAAAATGCAGTAACTTTAAGATTAACGAATGAAGATTGACGATGTATGATTATAACATTGCCAAAAGAATTTAAAACATTGAATTATGCAAAAAACTGAAATAAATAAACTGGTCCGGAAGAATATCCTTTCGCTGAAACCTTATTCAAGTGCCCGTGATGAGTTCTCGGGAACAGACGGTGTATTTTTAGATGCCAATGAAAATCCTTTTGGCGAACTCAACCGCTATCCCGATCCGCATCAAAAGGAATTGAAGAAAAAGCTGAGCGAAATAAAATCTGTTCCTGTCTCTACCATTTTTGTTGGAAATGGAAGCGATGAAGTAATTGATCTGACGTTCCGTATTTTCTGCAATCCCGGAAAAGATAAAGCCCTTACCTTTACTCCAACCTACGGTATGTATGAGGTATCCGCTGAGATTAACGACATTGAACTGATAAAAGTCCCTTTGACTGCCGAATTTCAGATTGATTTCGATGCACTGGAAAACTACCTTGAAGATGAAACATTAAAACTGATTTTTATCTGTTCGCCAAATAATCCGACAGCTAACAGTATTGATAATATTGAAAAAGTGCTTCAGAAATTCAAAGGAATATTGATTGTGGATGAAGCCTATATTGATTTCAGCAAAGCCAGTTCTTTTCTTAATAAAATCAAGCAGTATCCTAACCTGGTTGTGATGCAAACCTTCAGCAAAGCCTGGGGATTAGCTGCCGCACGGGTTGGGATGGCATATTCGAACGATCTGATTATCTCGTTGTTCAATAAAGTAAAACCACCATACAATGTGAGCGGACCAAATCAGAAAGCCGCTTTGAATGCTTTGGAAGAAGATGCTGGGTTTGAAAAAAGAAAACTAATCATCCTTGAGCAAAGAATGTGGCTTCAGAACCAATTGGCTGGATTGGCTGTTGTAATTAAGATATATCCTTCGGATGCAAATTTCCTGCTGGTTGAAATGACGGATGCTAACCGGATTTACAACGAACTTGTCAATCAGAAAGTGATTACCCGGAACAGGCATAATGTAGTTCAGAATTGTATCCGGATAACGGTTGGAAGTCCTGAGGAAAACAAAATACTTGTTGAAGCTTTGAAAAAAATATAATAAAACCACGGAGGCACAGAGAACACAGAGAAACACAGAGAAATTTTCAGAAACAGGCGTAAAAAACTATTTTTAAATAACCAGCATAATCTCCGTGAACCTCTGCGCCCTCAGTGCCTCCGTGGTAAAAAAAAGCCAATTATGAAAAAAGTATTATTTATCGATAGAGATGGCACGCTGGTGATTGAACCGCCCATCGATTTTCAATTGGACAGCCTGGAGAAACTGGAGTTTTACCCTGGTGTTTTTCAATGGCTTTCGCGGATTTCGCAGGAACTTGATTACGACCTGGTAATGGTTACCAATCAGGACGGGCTTGGCACCACTACTTTCCCGACGGAAACTTTCTGGCCTGCACAGGAAAAAATTGTAAAGGCTTTTAAAAACGAAGGAATAAATTTTTCTGAAATCGTGATTGACAAATCGTTTCCGCACGAAAACCTCCCGACCCGGAAACCGGGAACAGCCTTGTTGACTCATTATATAAAGGGTAATTACAACCTGGCTGATTCGTATGTTATCGGGGATCGTTTAACGGATGTTCAACTGGCAAAAAACCTCGGTTGCAAAGCGATTTATATGGGAACTGATGTAAGTACAGACGCCGACCTGAACACAACAAATTGGGCCGAAATTTATCAACTTCTGAAATCCGAGCCAAGAAAAGCTAAGGTTGTCCGTAAAACTTCTGAAACCAATATAGAGATTGAACTCAACCTGGATGGAACAGGGAAAAGCATTATTTCAACCGGTCTGGGCTTTTTCGACCATATGCTGGAACAAATTTCAAGGCATGGGAATATGGATTTAAAAATCCAGGTGAAAGGCGATTTGCATATCGATGAACACCACACAATCGAAGATGTGGCTATTGCTCTCGGTGAAGCTTTTGTAAATGCACTTGGAAGCAAAAAAGGCATTGAACGCTATGGCTTTTTATTGCCAATGGACGATTGCCTGGCACAGGTGGCTATTGATTTTGGCGGCAGGCCCTGGCTGGTTTGGGAAGCTGAATTTAAACGTGAAAAGATTGGCGAAATGCCTGCTGAGATGTTCTTCCACTTCTTCAAATCTTTCAGCGATAATGCCAAATGCAACCTGAATATTAAATCAGAAGGTAACAACGAACACCATAAAATCGAAGCCATCTTCAAAGCATTTGCGAAAGCCATCCGCATGGCTGTAAGCAAAACAGGAAATTTTTCAATTCCAAGTACAAAAGGGACTTTATGATCGCTATTATAAAATATAATGCAGGCAATATAAAATCTGTTGAAAATGCTTTAAAGCGTTTTGGATATGAATGCTTAGTGACAGACAATCCTGAACTTATCAGAAATGCCTCAAAAGTTATTTTTCCTGGCGTTGGCGAAGCAAGTACCGCTATGCAATATTTGAAAAAGCACCATTTAGATAGCCTGATAAAATCTTTAACTCAACCAACTTTGGGAATTTGCCTTGGACAACAGTTAATGTGTAAATATTCTGAAGAAAATGATACCGAATGCTTAGGTATTTTTGATGCGGATGTTAAAAAATTCCCGCCTGAAGAACTGGTTCCGCATATGGGTTGGAATAACCTGGGAAATCTTAAAAGCAAGTTGTTTAACGGAATCAGTGACGAGGATAATATTTATTTTGTACATAGCTATTACGCCGAACTGAGCGAAGAAACTATAGCTACTTGTCAGTATATTTTGCCATTTAGCGCAGCTATGCAGAAAGATAATTTTTATGCAACTCAGTTTCATCCTGAAAAATCGGCCTGGGTTGGTGAACGGATCTTAAAAAACTTTTTAGAATTATGAGAAAGTTTTTACTGCAAAGGGCGCAAAGAAATTTTCGCAAAGAAACGCAGAGGTATTCAGCACAATCCAATCTTTGCGACCCTCTGCGTATCCTTCGCGTCTTTGCTTTAAAATTTTTATCAATAAACTATCCCTAAATGAGAATTATACCCGCAATAGATATTATCGGTGGAAAATGTGTGCGTCTCAGCAAAGGCGACTATTCCACCAAAAAGATTTACAACGAAAGTCCGTTGGAAGTTGCCAAGGAATTTGAAGCCAATGGCATTCAATTTCTACATGTTGTAGATTTGGATGGTGCAAAATCGAACCATATCGTTAACTTCAAAGTATTGCACGAAATCGCTACCAAAACCAGCCTGAAAGTCGATTTCGGCGGTGGCCTGAAAAGCAACGAAGATCTGAAAATTGCTTTCGAAAACGGAGCATCCCAAATTACTGGAGGAAGTATTGCAGTCACTAATCCCGATCTTTTTCAGGAATGGCTGTCTATTTATGGTTCGGAAAAGATTATCCTCGGTGCCGACTGCATCGACCGGAAAATTGCAACACATGGCTGGCTCGAAACCTCTTCGCTGGATGTGGTTGATTTTATCCTGGATTTTGAATCAAAAGGCGTTAAATACATTATTTGTACCGATATCTCGAAGGATGGAATGCTGGAGGGAACTTCAAACGAACTATACCTTGAAATAATGGATAAAACCAATATAAAACTGATTGCCAGTGGAGGTGTTACTTCCATTGAGGATGTCGAAAAACTGATTGAGATGGGTTGCGAAGGAGCCATTATCGGTAAAGCCATTTATGAGCAGAAAATCACACTGCAACAATTGAGAAAATTATGTTAAAAAAACGAATCATTCCCTGCCTCGATATCCGCGACGGACGCACGGTAAAAGGAATCAATTTTATTGATATCCGCGATGCAGGCGATCCGGTTGAACTGGCAAAACGCTATGTGCAGGAAGGCGCAGACGAACTGGTGTTCCTTGATATTACTGC
>CAIWMA010000149.1 GCA_903913645.1 uncultured Bacteroidales bacterium
TACCAGCAATTGGCCATTAATTAAATTGACTGAATCATGAATTTTATTACTAATTCTCCTTTATGAAAAAGATTCTGATAACCCTGCTCTGTGCCACATTTGCCCGGCATACTGTTAAGGCACAGGAATACCCGTTGATTCTGGATCATCCGGGCATATTCCAATTAATCGATTGGGGCGTTTACACACATTGGGATTGTGGTTTCACGAAAACTGAAACTACCGCCAATTACCAGAAAATTATCGGGATTACTGATTTGGTTCGCAAAAATCCGGTTTTTACTGATCAGAAAGGTTTTGACTGCCAAACCTATGTTTTCGCAAAAAATTGCCCCGATAAATCTGGCTACGGGATACCAAGTGAAATCAGGTTTGGATTTGGAGCCTGGTTTACAGATAAAGGCAAGACCAGTTGTTATAGAATTGAACCTCCCAGCTGGACGATACAAGTAAATCAGCTTAACTATTTTGCCGGTAGTTCATATAGTTCAGACACTCCAAAACCTACTGAAAAACCCAAAGATGGATTTAATTACGAAAAATGGAAAAGCTTTGGCGATAAACTGCATGAATGTTTTAATATCCCCGGACACAAGGAAGAACTTGGGAATGGAATTGACAGGTACAGCAGTGAAGTGATTGTGGTTTACAACCCGGAGCGGCCCCCTTATTACTTGCCTGTCAAATTTCGTGAGTTGGCTGAATGGATAATCGGTTACTGGAAACTTCACCCCGATAAGCTTCAATCGGATATGATAGCCAGAATGATGGAAGCTGAATATGCCAAAATCCCTGAAACCGAACGCGATGGTTGGGCATATAATAACACGTATGACGAACGTTGCCCCATATTGCATATAACTCCTATCCCTGGCGACCAGCCGGTGGTGCGTTTAAACCCGGAATACTGGAACAGAAAGCTTCCCCGCTCCGCCATCCAGATACTAACTTTTAACCGCCTGACCGATACCAGTCGGTACACCAGGGAAAAGGAAGAAGCGCTGAAATACAACTCAAACGGTTATCCCCTGATCAGATTCCTGGAAGCAATGGATATTAATACATTAGTTCCTGCAATTGATAAATGAATAATAAAGTATAGCACGCTTTTTGATAAATGATAATTTTATTTAAAAACACAACTTTTAAAGACACATAATTGTTTATGACAAATGTAGAGACCAGAAACTACATTTAAAAAAAACGGGGCGTTCCTGAAAAGCCATATGAGTAAGAAAATATTTAGACTTTTTATCATGAAAAAACTACTACTCTTTTTAACCATCCTGGCACTTTCAATTTGTGCTTTTTCTCAAAGCAAACGGCCGGTGAATCAAAATCAATTTCAAAAATCCATCTTTATTGAAAAAGCTCAGCACCTTATCAAATCCAGTGGATTAAAAATTCCTGGAATGACTTTTGAATTGAATCAGGATCAGTCAGTTACCCAACAATTGTCAGGACCAATTCAGATACAAGACAGTAGCATCAATTGGAAATGGAGCACTTCTGCCAGTGGCTGGGAACGTACGCTTAAATACATGAATATGGTGTATGATGTCAATAACAATATGATAAGCGAACTGGGGAAAAAGTGGAATGGCAGTGCATGGGAAGATTCACTACAGGAAACTAATACTTATGATGCCAGCCATCGTCCGCTAAGCATTATAGCTAAAAGTTGGAACGGAAGCACCTGGACAAATAGTGTTAAAGTTATCTATACATGGGATGCAAACAATGATATGACAAGTATGGCAATGCAAATGTGGGCAGGAGTTGCCTGGATGGATTTTATGAAAATCTCATCGACATATGATGCAAACTATAACCTTACTAATGAATTAACACAATTTGGGAACGGCATTTCGTTGGATAATTTTTCACAAAGTACTTATACCAACGATGCCAACCATAATAGGCTGACTGAAATAAATGAGAATTGGAATGGCAGTTCCTGGGATAATTCTTCCAGAATCACACGGACTTATAATGCTAGCAACAATAAAATTACTGAATTAACTGAGGGTTGGTCCGGCACCGCCTGGGAAAATTCATCAAAAAGCAGCTTTGCTTATACTGGCAATAACCTGTCAATTGAATCTCAACAGGTCTGGGATGGAAGTACCTGGATGGATTCAGGGAAAATAACATATTCATACGACGGTAGCAATAACCTTATAAATGAATTAAATTCCGGCTGGGATGGCAGTAGCTGGTATAATACGGCTCAACACATTTACAGCTACGATGCCAACAAGAATCAAACCGGTGATTTACACCAATTCTGGAACGGAAGCGATTGGTATAATTCATCACAACTCCTCTACAAATTCGATGCTAATAATTTTGAAATTGCCGGGTCAAATAAACACTGGAATTTCGATGGTTCGGCTATAGATAACGGCGATAGCACTCACTATTATTATCATACTGCAATCACCGCAATACCAGCTTCGATGGAAGCAGGTATAAGCTTATATCCCAATCCCAATAACGGGCAGTTTACTTTAAATAGTAACGCTATCATAAATAGTGTCGAAATCTATAGTTTATCCGGGAAGAAGATTTATACAAATTATAAAATCGACAGTAAAGCCACTAAGAATATAGATTTATCCGGCTTTGCCAAAGGAATCTATTTGTTGAAAATCTATGATGGGACGAGGTCATATGCCAGGAAAGTTGTTGTTCAGTAGAAAGGGTGCGGGTGTTTCAAACATCAGGGCCAGTCAGAAACAGTATGGATCATAGAAAATAAATGATTCGTATTGACCTGCATTTTTGATTTAAAGAAGCGATTTTTAAATTGTCATTAAACTTGGTTTGCGTTTCTAACACATACAAGATGCTAAAAAAATGTAAATTGTTACTGGCTCTATGTTTCCTTGTACCTGTAGGTTTGAATGCACAAAAACCTTCAGACTTTCTGCCGGATAAACCCGGGAAGTGGAGTTATTCTAATAATGTTACCAGCACCGAAGCCAAATACATCGCTTTCAGTAAAACTCTCGCCTCTTTAGCCGAATGGTTTCATCTGAATATACCTATGTTGCAAAATCCAAAGGGGTATGATCTGGCTGCTACAACGTATGGACAATGGGATAAATATTACTTGTTAAACGAATCCAACTATGGCTTGCGGACTGAAATGGATTTCAGTTTTCAATTGTTCTACAGCGCCGGTGGGAAATGGACGGTTGAACCTCCTCATTATTCTTTTGATGTTAACAATACTGAAACAGGCCACGGTACAAATCCCAATTATACCAATTTCAACGAGCTGGAAGATGATCCTTCAATGGAGCAGGCAATTAATGATGCAGCCATCAGGATGAATGGAATTTTTACTGTTTTTCCTTTAGTAAAAGAGTTGGCACGCGGAGTAAATCTGTATGATTGTGAGATGGGAGGTTGTGGAACCCTGGTAGTTTTTAATCCGGACCGGCCTGATTTCTGGATTCCTGTTTCGGTTAGAGAAATGGCGGAAATTCACAGGCAGTATTATAAACTCAGGAATAAAACCGAGATGGACCGAATGCTACTGACTCAACTGGAGAAAGAAATTTCCGATCTGAGTGATGATGAATTAAACGCTCCGGCTTATTCAGGTCATGAAGAGCATTTTGTGCTAAAAGTAAACGGTAAAGGCCAGGGGTTGCAACTAATGCGATTCAATCCCAAATACTGGGATCGTTCACTGCCTAATTATGCAATACAGTTTATGACCTTTTATTATCCTCAAATGGGCGAAGTAGTTTTGGATGAATCATTTAAAAATAATGGGCATCCTTTTTACAGCCAATTGCTCGTGAACGAAATTGACTGGAAGAAACTTGCCCAGGAATTGATCGTTCATAAGCCCTGAAATGCAATATCTGAAACCACTTTAAATGCAAATAGCCGCTAAAACTTGCGGCTATTTGCATTTAATAATTTGAAGAACACCTAGTAATTTTCCTGTTTTTCCTCGAAAAATGCTTTCGGATGCTGGCAAGCCGGGCAGTTTTCGGGAGGGTTTTTACCTTCGTGAATATAGCCACAGTTGCGGCATTCCCATTTCGTTGATTCTTCGCGTTTGAAGGCTTCATTTTTCTCGAGGCGTGCAAGCAGGCGGAGGTAACGTTTTTCGTGCTCGGCTTCCACCTTGGCAATCATTTTAAATGCGGTTGCAATCTGAGGGAAACCTTCTTCTTTGGCAATTTCCGAAAACTCGGGATAAAGCAAGGTCCATTCTTCGTTTTCACCGGCTGCAGCGGCTTTCAGGTTTTCGGCAGTTGTTCCGATAATTCCGGCAGGGTAGGAGGCTGTAATTTCTACTTCTCCCCCTTCCA
>CAIWMA010000150.1 GCA_903913645.1 uncultured Bacteroidales bacterium
AACAAACTTCCTGCGATCGGGAGAGTTCCGATAAACCTGAAGTAATTGCTGAATACCAGGATGTTGCGAACAGCGAAATTGTGAAGGCCGCTGCCGAACTGGTTGATTCAGGAAGGGCGGGAACACTCTCGCGCATGGAAGAAATTGTTGAATTTGCCCAAACCATGGGGTATAAAAAACTAGGACTTGCTTATTGCTACGGTATGGAGCAATATGCAAATGCTATTGAAACGGTATTAACGGATAAAGGCTTCAATGTTTCAGCAGTTTCGTGTAGTGTTGGCGGATTGAAGCAAAGCGAAGTTAATTCAGCGAGTTGTATTCATAAAGTTTCGTGTAATCCACTGGGGCAGGCCGAGCAACTCAACTCTGAAAATGTGGACTTAACTTTAGTTGTCGGCATTTGCCTGGGGCATGATATTCTGCTAAACCGTACTTTGAATATGGACTTTACAACTCTTGTTGTAAAAGACCGGAAGTTTAATCATGCTCCTTTGCAGGGGATAAAACGGTAGAAAAGTTATCGCTGGATTTTAAAAAGCAGTTAAATACTTAAAATATGCCTAATCTTAATCATACAGGACCCGAAAATGAAGGTCCAAAAACAGGGAGAAAATTGGGTAAATGCCACAAAACGGAAGATGAAAAACCAGGAACAGGTGAACTTGGAGCCGGTGAAGGGAAACGACATCATTCGGGTGGAGGCCAGGGAAAAGGAAAAAGATTAAAATACAATCAAACAGAAATAAATAATAAAGACAAATAAAATGAAAATAGCAGTTCCGGTTACGAGTAACAACCAGGTTGATGACCATTTTGGCCATTGTGAGTTTTATAGTGTTTTCAGTATATCCGCTGAAGGTGAAATCACAAAAATAAAAACTATTCCATCGGTAGAAGGATGCGGATGTAAATCAAATATCGCAGGCGTATTGGCAGCCGATGGAGTAGAGATTATGCTTGCCGGAGGTATTGGCGGCGGAGCAATTAATGTATTGGCTAATTCAGGTATTTATGTAGTTCGGGGATGTTCGGGCGACGCTAATGAAGTAGTTAAGAACTTTGTTGCAGGAAGGATAACCGATAGCGGAGAAAGTTGCCATCAACACGAAATGCATGAGGATGGAGGTAGTTGCCATAACTGATACAGGTAACTACTAATTTTCCTGATACACATTGTTACTTCAATGGAACTGGTTATTTTGTTTTTCAATCCGAGATCTGGCCATTGATTTTACTTTAAGTTATCACTTTCTTCTACGATATTAGAAATCACAATATTTATAACAACAAATGGATTATGAAAATCCATGGAATGAAATTATTGTTATGAAATGAGGACTCTAAAGGAACAATTGAAAAAAGATGTTCGCTTTATTGAAGGCTTAAAAGCCTGTATTAATTGTGGCACTTGCACCGCGATTTGCCCGGCTGCACAATTTTACGATTACGATCCTAGACTTATAGCCATTACTGTTCAAAAAGGAGATGAACAGGAAATAGAACAATTGCTGAAAAGCGATACGATATGGTACTGCGGCGAATGTTTGTCGTGCAAAACGCGTTGTCCGCGAGGCAACACTCCGGGTTATATTATACAAGGATTGCGACATCTTGCGCAACAAAACGGTTTTTTTATTTTTTCGGAACGAGGCCGGCAGCAATTGCAGGTTAAACGCGCCATAGGCGATACAATGCTCAAATTCGGCTACTGCGTATATATTGATGAAATTGATACAGAAGGGCACCCCGAACAAGGCCCTGTCTGGGATTGGTACAGGCAGAACGCGGAAACCATTTTACGAAAACTCGGAGCAAACTATAAAGGCAACGGTGCCGGTACTTTGCGTAAAATGAGTGAGGTTGACCTGGGTGAATTGAGGACAATATTTGCCGAAACAGGTGCCATTGAACGTTTTGAAACCATAGAAAGAGAAACCAAATGATTAAAGATGGCAAA
>CAIWMA010000151.1 GCA_903913645.1 uncultured Bacteroidales bacterium
GTATTGAATATTCCGGACTATACTTTACAATACAATCCGGAGTATAGTGTACAACTGATTCCGGAGTAAAGTGTACAATTTTTAGATGTTGCTTTTTGCCAATCGGAAGTTTTTTCCGGCCGCGTGTTTCGGTACGAAACAGCTGCCAATCCGGCATAAAGTGTACAACTCAATCCGGAGTATATTGTACAATATTGCAACATAATGGGGATTGATTCGTGACTTTTGTGCCTTACTCAAACTAAGGCACGATGGCAAACAAATCAATCGGTATGACACAAGTACGACGCATCATTCAGTTAAAAGCAGAAGGGCTCAGCAAACTTAAAATATCTGCCGCACTTCATCTTCATCGGGCAACCCTTGACACTTATCTCTCAAGGATTGAAGCCAGTGGTAAAAGCTACCCTGAACTTCTGTTGCTTAGCGACGATCAATTAGTCAACTTAGTCTATACATCCTCTGTCTTAGTCCAGGTTGATGAGCGGATCGACGCATTGCAAAAACAATTTGGTTATTACAGAAAGGAGCTTACCCGACCCGGTGTAACTCGCCGAACACTTTGGGAAGAATACCGGGTAATCTGTACCGAAGGTTACTCATACACCCAATTTTGTGAGCATTTTGCCAGGTACCTTAAACACACCCATGCCACGATGCACCTTACTCATCGGGCTGGAGACTTTCTTCAGGTTGATTTTGCCGGCAAACAATTACATTATGTTGATACCCAAACGGGACAATTAATCGATTGCCCGGTACTTGTTTGCACTTTACCCTTCAGTGGGTATACTTATGTTGAAGCACTTCCAACAGCGGCACAGAAGTATATGTTTGGTGCCATGAACCGCTGTCTGGAATACATTGGCGGTGTTCCCCGTAATATATTAAGCGATAACATGAAGCAATATATCGGCAAGAACAGTCGTTATGAGTTTACGTTTCAGGAGTTGGCAGATCAGTGGTCTGTTCATTACAATACCAATCTTGAAGCTACCCGGCCGCGCAAACCAAAGGATAAACCGACTGTTGAGAACACTGTTTACCAATCATATCTGCGTATCTATGCCAGGATCCGTGATGAAGAGTTCCATAGTCTTTATGAACTCAATTTGCGGGTAAAGGAGCTTCTTATCTCGCTCAATCAGGCCTCGTTCCAAAAGCTGCCGGGAAGTCGTCATACACGGTTTATGCGTGATGAACAGCCTTTGTTAAAACCGCTGCCTCAGGAATCGTTTACAATTAAACATGCTACCGTGGCCAAGGTGCAGATGAACTATCATGTTATCCTGGGCGAAGACAAGCATCTGTATAGTGTTCCGTATCAATACATCGGACAAATGACAAAGATTACCTATGATGATGAACACGTTGAAGTTTATATCGGTTTTCAACGTATTGCCATCCACAAACGCGATTACCGTAATCATGCTTACTCTACCATTGCGAGCCACATGCCGGAGAAGCATCTCAGATACAGTGAAACGTTGGGATGGGACTCAGCATATTTTTTGTCCCTTGCAGCTAAGATGGGCGAAAACTCAGAAATGGTTTTTAATAAGATACTTGCATCCAAGGAATTTATAGAACAGACCTACAGAGCCTGTATTGGATTGAAAAGGCTCTCTGAGATTTACGAGCCAAAACGATTTGAAGCTGCCTGTAAAAGGGCTTTAAACGCTAGCAGAGTAACCTATGGTATGATCAAAAATATCCTTGAGAACAACCTGGATAAACAAGAGCAATCTCAAATGAACCTATTTTCAATTGTAGACCACGAGAATATCCGTGGAGCAAAGAACTATAACTAAATCAGATATAAACGTTTACTTAAAATCAAATGGATGAACACACAAATTACAATTGATCATTTAGTTCAGTTAAAACTCCACGGTATGGCTCGTGCTTACCAGGCAGTTCTGACGATGCCTGTCCAGCAACATCCTACCCTTAGTCAGTTTATGGCCAATCTTGCGGAGGCTGAGACACAAGACAGAACTCAAAAGAGAACTGAAAAGTTCCTACAGCAAAGCAAATTACGTTATAATGCAATCATAGAGCAAGTGCATTGCAATACCAGCAGAAATCTTTCCCGGGAAAAGCTGATGATGGTGGCCGATTGCAGTTTTATTGAACGGGCTGAAAACCTGCTTATAACCGGAGCAACCGGATGCGGCAAGAGTTATCTGGCTTGTGCGATCGGGCGGCAGGCATGTTTCTTCGGGTATAAGACCTTGTATTTTGGGATAAACCGTTTCCTGGAAAGAATATCAAGTTCCAAATTAGATGGAACTTATATTAAGCTGCTGAATCAGATAGAAAAAACCCATTTGCTTATCCTTGATGATTTTGGAATAAGTCCGCTCGATGCAGTGACAAGACTGGCTCTGTTACAAATCCTGGAGGACCGGTATGGGAAAAAGTCAGTGATTATTGCCTCTCAGATCCCCACTCCAAAATGGTATGGCTACATCGGAGAATCCACAATTGCAGATGCAATAATGGACAGATTGGCAGTAAATGCTCATCGTTTTGACCTTAAAGGAGAATCACTAAGAAAGAAAATTTAAATTACATTTGCATCATAAATCATCCCCAGTTCCGGTTGTACACTTTGCTCCGGATTCGTTGTACACTTTGTCCGAAATACTCAATTTGAAATAA
>CAIWMA010000152.1 GCA_903913645.1 uncultured Bacteroidales bacterium
ATCCCCACCAAAAATGATGAGGATTATCGAGTAGTAGCGGGGACAGTGCTAAATAATATTTTTTAAAGTGCTGTTATACAATTAATTAAAGTTTTATCAATATTTAGGGGATGAATTAGGGGATTAGATTTTAAAATAATGTTCTCCTCATTCGTAAATTTGAAAGGTGCAGGCAGTGGTTACTTGCCTTTAGGCCTTGTACATATTGGGCTTATGGGCTGAAATGTGTTGCGCCTGCGGCATGAAGACCATAAGAGCCGATTATGTAAAGTAACAGGCCGGTGGTGAAATGTGCTTTTTTCCTGGCGCACCTCGGTGTATTTGCTTTTTTCTGCAAATACTGTGACAGGAAAAAGCGCATGAAACCATCCGGTACTGGCTGGGCGAGGGCGAAGAGACAAGGTTTGCAGACGTTCGCATCAGAAAATAAGATGTGCACTGACGGGGACTACGAACCGGAAGCCTTTTTACCGCACCACGCGAAAGGATTACCTTCGGTGAGACAGTTCGCGCGGTAGCGGGGGCGATTATTGGGCCGGTATCTTTCCCAATTCAAAACAACCAGCCTTACTGAACAATTACTTTTCTGTTATATAGTTGAGTCCCATCATAAATTTTTACCAGGTAAATTCCTTTGGCATAACCAGATAAATCTATTTCGTTTGAAGTATGATTTTTAAATTTAAAATCAGAATAGACCCGCACCCCGGATAAGTTGTAGATTTCGATAGCGCTTGCCGTATTGTTGCTGCTTATGGTAAACTTGCCGATAGTGGGATTGGGATACACAGAAATACCCGACTTATCCAGGTTCTGTACACCGGTAACGACCGTATGAAAATAATAGTGGGTACTATCACCACTTGTCACCTTAATGCCATCAGTATTCCAATATTTGCGTACCTCACTTAATGTGAAATTATTGATATCGTAAGTTTGGGTGTTTTGCGAGGAATTCACCCAGGCGCTGCCGCTCCAGTTTTGGCCAAAATAACTTGTATTATTCTTATTCGCATCGTACGTTAGCGTGTCTTTAGATGAATTAACCCAGGCGCTGCCAGTCCAGTTTTGAAATAAATCACCGATCCGATTATTGTATGAATCGTAAGTAGAGGTTCCAAGGGAGGAATTTACCCAGGTACTGCCATTCCAGGTCTGAGACAGAACACTTAGCTGATTGTTGTTTGCATCATAGGTAAGTGTATCTTTCCTTGAATTCACCCAGTCACTTCCATTCCCGTTTTTCTCTATGGAGCTGATCTGATTATTGTTGGCATCGAATGTAAAAGAGCTTTGCATGTAATTGACCCATATACCGCCACTGTTAATTTGCTCTGTGATATTTGTATTATTGTTGCTGGCATCATAGGTAAAGTAGGTTCTCATGGTAGTCGCATAACCACCTTCCCAATATTCGCTTATCTTATTATTGTTGGCATCATAAGTGCGTGTGATGGTTGTGGGATTTGTTCCCCAGTCGCTCCCTGCCCAACTGTACCATTTTTCAATTGTCAAATTATTGTTGGCATCATAAGTATATGTGTTATACGTGAAATTCCCCAAACTGCCTCCATCCCAGTTGTAGTAGATTTGCCAAAGTTCGCTTGTTCGGTTATTGTTTGCATCATATGTATAAGCATGTTGATTATTGTTCTCCCAGGTGCTGCCATTCCAATCTTGCATCAAATTACTTGTCAGGTTATTACCGACATTGTAAACTATTTTGATTGTCTTAAAAGCAACTTTCCAGGCGTAGCTGATAGTATCCCATTGCCAGTTATAGATACTATCATTTATATGAAATGATGCGTTCAACTCCTTTAATTTATTTTTGAAGCCTATTGCTGAAAGTTTATCAGAAAAGTTAAAAGTTTTATTCAAAAGCATATCTGCTGGAGTAACCCGAATTTTTCCCAATGGGTCTAATTTTGGAAATTGAAGGTATTTGGTAGATTGGTTTATTTGTGCAAAAGCATTAATTGATAATGCCAGGATTGCAAAAAGAATTGCTTTTTTCATTTCATTTAATTTTTAAAGGTTTTCCTACTCGTAACTATTTTCGGTACCGCAAGGTTTGATTTTTAGTCGGTAATTCCCTTTCTCACGGCATATTGCCTATTGCTACTGGATAATAATTTTCCTGCTCTGAATTTTAGCCCCGTCATAAATTTTTACCAGGTAAATTCCTTTGGCATATCCCGATAAATCTATTTCTTTCGAAGTTTGTTGTTTGAAATTAAGATCAGAATATACTCTTGCCCCGGATACATTGTAGATTTCGATTGCGTTTGCTGCATTGCTACTGATGGTAAACTTTCCGGTAGTGGGATTGGGATAAACCGAAATACCATCCACTTTTTTAACATTTTCTATACCGGTTATTGTATTGTCAAACCTGGCTATAAATCCTTCACTATAACTGTCTGTTTTTGTTAATTTAATTGTACCAAAAGAGACGGAAGGGGTACTAAAACCTCCTGTTACAAAGGCATTGTTTGTGGCATCAATGGCGATAGACGGGCACGAAACACCACTAAATTGTGTTCCACCAGTTGAACCTGCTATAGAATTTGCCCAGATAAAATTTCCCAAATTATCTAATTTAGAAATGTAAGCACCCACATATCCAGATCCTGGATCCTGATATAAATTGAATGTTCCTTCGCCCGGATTAAAATCACCGGCTCCCTGGAAAACCCCGGTAGTAAAAACATTACCAAAAGAATCAAGAGCTATGGAAGTACCGCTATTGTGGCCTGTGCCACCCATTGCTTTTGCCCAGATAAAATCGCCTGAATTAGTATATTTGGATACGAAAATATCAGTAGAACTTGCTGTTGCAGTTAAATTGAATGTTGCTGAGCCCGGGTCAAAATCAATTGTATCTTGAAAAATGCCTGTGGTATAAATATTTCCAGACACATCAAGAGCAATGGAGTTCCCCGAAAGAAAGGGATTATCTGAACTGCCCATTTGTTTTACCCATACAAAACTTCCTGATGCATCATATTTGGAAATAAAGGCAGAGTAAATTTTACCATTCAAAGGGGATAAATCAACTATTCCTTCACCAGGGTCAAAGTCCACAGTGCCAGTAAAGTACCCTGTGTTATAAAAATTACCGGAAGCATCAATAGCGATAGCACCACTCCACAACTCCTGACTGGTTCCGCCCATTGTTTTTGCCCATAAAAAATTTCCAAGGCTGTCTAGTTTGGAAATAAAAATGTCCATACCTCCTGACGCAGTAATATTAAATGCCTCTGCCCCAGGGTTAAAATCTGCTGTTCCAATGAATACACCTGTGGTATATACATTCCCGGAAAAATCCAAAGCTATTGCTGAAACATAAGTCATTGCATCTGTTGTCAAGCCAAACATTGATTTTGCCCAGACAAAATTGCCATCCTTGTCTAATTTTGAAATGAAAGCGTCGCCGTTTGCGCAAGAAGTTAAATTAAATACTCCGGTTCCCGGGTCAAAGTCTGCAGTACCTGTTAAATTTCCGGTAGTGTAAACATTACCTGATTCATCAACAACTATAGCTACAGCAGCTGCGCCTATTTGTTTGGCCCAAACAAAATTACCTGTGGCATCTGTTTTTAAGATGAAACCAGAGCCTCCTGTTGAAGAAGTTAAATCAGCTGTTCCAACTCCGGGGTCGAAGTCAACAGTACCCGAAAAACCACCAGTGGTGTATGTATTGCCAGATTTATCTAAAGTTATAGCAGAACTTGATACGCTTGCATCACTTGTAGTGCCATTTATAGGTTTTGCCCAGAGCCAGTCGGGAGATTGCACGGTTGTTGTCGGCAAAGCCTGATATGAAAGATCGTCAAAGAAGTATTTAGGCGTTTCGCCTGAGCCCGGTTTTGCCCCTCCCCAAAAATCGACTGCTCCCAATTGCTTTGTTCCGGTTGCTTTATTGAACTGGAAGTTGAATGGCCATTCGCTAACCATTGTACCATTTATGTAGCAATTGATATTATCAGCATCCAGATCGATGATATGTTTCACTTCGAACCATTTATCTTTGGGATACGTGAAAGGAATAAGTGTGTTGGCGACATATAATTCGCCGTTTCCATCGGTGCGGAAATATGCTTCCATTGCCCACTCATTTACCACTCCGGGCGTTTGAAAATGCTGAATGTTGTAATAACCGGCTTTGCCCGATTCCACATACATCATCCATTTCAGTTCATACGTGCCGGTAGTTTTATTGCCTAGTTTTAACAGCAGGTCGGTGGCGCCGCCAGTTTCGTCAACCAATATTGATTTGGTCGGGCTCACGGAAAATGCATCGCTAACGCGAGCATCTTGAAAGGTTCCGGGTTTATTGTCCCATGTTCGGAACCATGCAGGATCCTGAACAGATATATAGCTTCCGACGGTATAGGATTCGAAATTATTGCTGTACAATACGGTTTGCGATCGCACACTCAGTGCTACCAACACAATCAAAGCGAATAAGAAAGATGTAAATTTTTTCATGGTGGTATTATTTGGTGTTAAAACTCTGATTATTTTTGGATATACTCAGTTTCCCAATGGGTAACTGGACTACATTTTTTAATTTTTAGTTTTAATTTTTTGAACTGCCTCTTTTACAAAGATTCTCGCTTTTTTTAAATGTCAAAATCGCAAATTGAAAGAATGATTTTTTGATAGCCAATACCAGAACTTCCCGGCTGGCTATTATTTACAACCAGCCGGAAAGTTTTAGTTTGCATTATCTTTGTTTTACAAACCTGGTAGTTTTCGTTTCTGATCCACTGGTGATTTTCAGGATATAAACTCCGGCCGGCAGATCCGATGTTGAAAGCTGAAGGTGATTCGTACTTTCATTATCCGTTTGTTCAATTACTTTGTGTATCACAATTTTTCCATACGTATCCACTACCGTCATGTTCATCTTAGCTTTATTTGCTATTCCTGGTTCTACATTAAGTATATCCTTAACCGGGTTAGGGTAAACCGAAATGGATTGCCTGGTTCCAATAGCTTTATTCTGAAGAATTACAACATTGGAATATTTAAAATTGCCGTTCTGTCCGGCCTGTTTCAACCTGTAATAGCTTACGCCTGCTGCCTCACGATCAATGTAACTATTGATTGTGTTTGCGGAATTCATACTGCTTTTGATGGTTGAAGCATTCTGCTTTTTAAAATTAGCGCCATCATCACTGGTCTGTAGTTCAAATCCCGGCCTGGTTTCTTCAAAAGCACTGGAATACTTGTCCTTACTAAATGCAGTAGCGGAAATTATTGAATTCTGAATTGGCCTGCTAAAGGCGCGGGTTTTTGAAACACTACTGCTTTTTAATTCCTGGAAAGGCACGTCGCCAATCTTTGTGAAATTTATTCCATCAATACTTCTCTCTATTTCAAAACCTCCGGCTTTTGCATTATTCGCAAATGACCAGTTCAAAATATTATCATTGACATTTGATTTACCCGCCAGAACGACATCAGACTTCTTTAATGAATTCGTTTTTTCTGTTATTGAAATATCAATGATAAAGAGAATTCCTCCTTCTATAAGTGACAGATCATGAAAACCAAAATAATATGCTCCTGAAGAATGTGGCGTAAATTCAATAGCAGTGTCCTCCGGTATAAAACTACTGGGATCAACATTATACAGATCATAGCTGCTGATATCTGTTTTCTTAAATAGTGTACCGGATGTCATTGCAGCGTCACCGGTAGCCTTTCCATATTTTACTTCGAGGCTTGCAAGGCCATCAGGATTATAATCGAAAAGAGATGAATATCCAAATTTGAGCTGGTATGTTTTCCCGGCCTTCAGATTTATCCCCGGAGTAAACATCCAGGCATCTGCATCGTAAAGACCAAGTTGATAATAATATAAGTTATTCCCTGTAGTAGGAAAATCTGTTAAAGCAGACCATGCTAAACTTAGATCATAATAATGGGTAGTGTCCTGAAAATCCTGCTGACGCAAATCGGTGGGGAGGTATGGAGGGAAATTTGCTCCATCTAAAGTAGCAGTATAGGGCAATTCAACCGGATTTATGGCAGTTGTAAAAAAATCACACGTCCACTGGCTATATTTATGCTCATCAACTCTGCTACGCTCATAAATATAATAGGTTGTAGCCGGCATTAATGAGGAAACTGTAACATTGCCGGATTCGGTATTTTTGCCTGAAGTCGGCGGTATTGGAGAGGTTGTTACCGCATATTCTAGACTATTGTCTCCACGTTCATTATGATTGTCTCCATTGTCATTATGATTATATCCATGTTCATTTTGATTATCTCCATTGTTATGATGACTATCTCCTTTCGTTCTTATATTGAATGAAACACTATTATTGGTGTACTTCAGCGATTTATCGAAGGATTCAGGAATATCAGGTTTTGCGGGAGTGAAGGTGTACAACTGGTTATTTGCCGGTTTAATGGATAAAGAATCATTGGCCTTCAAAAGGCTTATTTCAGGATGTGAAGAAGTGCTTTGCAACGAAATGAAACCCCTGTTATTATAAGAAGAAGTGATTCCAATAGATGCATATGCGTAACGTGGATCGGGCAACGAACCTTCATCTTTATACTGAAATTCTATAACGTTGGTTGTTTCATATAATTTAAGTTCAATTGAAAGCACAGGTGCAAGCGATTCGTACACCCATTTCGCTTTTTTCCACTCGATGGTAAATACCCTGAAAGGAGCATGGCCAGTTGTTTTATAAACAAGGCTCAATGTGTCGGGTATCACCAGGTCATCCCAGAACGGAGCAATAACAGGCCTTTCGCCAGGATAGCTGTATGGACCTCTTGCGAGACTATTTAAAAAATAGCGAATATTATAATAAGTTGAAAAAAAAGTGCCTAACGTAATAAACCCATTTACCGAAACATTTGCCTCGGTATAATCTTTATGATCGTAATTAAACGTAAAGCCGATCGGGATGCGTGCAAGACCTTCATCCTCAACTTCCCATTTTACATAATCCGATATAAGATGTGGTGCGATACCTCCAGTTACAGGAACATAAGGTCTGCTGCTTGAAGAAAACAAATAGTTTAACTGGGCCGAAGAATGAATGGATAATGCCAGCAACATTATTACCATTGAAAAGGAAAACTTTTTCATGATTGTAAATTTTAATGGTGGATTAATAAGTGAATTAATTGATGGCTTTTCAGTAGAAGATCGGGCCTTCGCTACCGGTGTTAAGAACTTTGCTGAAAAACACAGGTAATATGGAATCCAAGAATAATTAAAGCTCAGGCATTAAGAAGCATTCGGTAAGAATATCTGATGGTTTCAGTTTACCAAAGTTATATTTTGATAAAAGGAAAGGAAAGCCGGAATTGACAGTCGGTAGTTTTTATTTGATAACTGGTAGGATTTTGCAAACAGATGGTAAATATTACATATAAAATATAAAAGAATCGTTAAACTGGCTTAAAACGGAATAATCAGCTCCACCTTGGTTCCCGTTGCATTGCCATGCACATCGTGGAGGTCATTAATATTGACATGCGCCCCGGTGGAATTGAGTTTGTTCATCATTTCAATTCGCTGGGAGGTAACTTTAAGTCCATGCGATTTATGGGTGGCTGATTTGCTTTTTAATTCAGCCGCTTTTTCCCGGCCTATGCCATCATCCGAAATGGAAATATTTAAAAATTCCTCATCCTGCTTTTTAATTTCAATGGTAACAGTTCCTTCATCTTCTTTTTGCATCAGCCCGTGCCAGATGGCATTTTCGACATAAGGTTGCAGCAGCATGGGTGGAATCATGATCGAATTAATATCCACATTTTCATCAATAGTATAAATGCAATTGAATTTATTGTCATACCTGGCGCTCTCGAGTAACACATATAGCTTTAACGTTTCCAGTTCTTTAGCGATGGTGATAGTTTCACTGCGTGAGTTATCCAGTACCAAACGTATTAATTGTGAAAATCTGATCAGATGTTCAGAAGCTATTTCATGTTTTTGGTCGATGATAAAACTATTGATTGAGTTGAGGCAATTAAAAATAAAATGAGGGTTCATCTGTGCACGTAAAGCCTTGGTTTCGGCTTGTGCCAGTTGCTTGTTGAATTCAGTTTTGAGTTGTTCATCTTGCTTTATCCTTCTGATTCCTCTGCGCCTGATCACGATCAAAATAAGAACAAACACAAATACGAGTAATAACCTGAACCACCATGTTTGATAATAGGGAGGAAGGATACTAATATATAGTGTATCCCCTGTTGGATTCATCAAACCACTATCGTTACTACCGGTTACATGCAGCACATATTTTCCGGGTGATAACCTTACCAGGTTTACCGATCCTTCATTTACCCGGTGCCAGACTGAATCTATATCCAACCTGTAATAAAACCTGTTTTCATTCGGATGTGAAAAGTTGAGCACTGAAAAATCAACCTTGATCAAGTCCTGATCATACGTGAGTTTTAAATTTTTCTTTCGCGAAACTGAATCTAGCGTAAAGTTATACGGCTCATTCAAAACTTGAACAGCATTAATATGAACCTGAGGAATAATCTGGTTGGATTTAAACTGCTCAGGGTTAAAATAAATCAACCTGTCAGCGTCTCCTATATAAATATTGCCATCAGCCATTTTTCTCATATTGCTATTTAAAGCCTTAAAAGCCAATCCATTATTTTCATTATAGTTTGTGAATGTTTTACTCGCTTTATCAAACCTTGAAATGCCTGCTTCGTGAGCCACCCATATATTACCATTTCCATCAATTTCATTGCTTACTAAGTTTTCATTTGCCAACCCGTTTCGCCTATCGAACAGTTCAAATCGTCTGGAGTGCAAATCAAATTTTAAAAGTCCGTAAGCAGAATTCACCCATAGGATATTTCCGGATAATGCCGGATCATAAAACAAGTTGTTTAAGGCTTCATTTATTGAAGCATCAGGATGGTGATTGAAAATTTCATACTCGTTATTGCCGGGATTATAAATAAAAATCCCTTCATTTATTGATATAATGATCAATCGGTTTTCACCATCTTTGAGTACAGCCCTTAAGTCGTTACTTGGGAGTGAAGTTAGGTCATTATCATTATGGATCAGGTGCTGAATGAATTGCTCTTTGATAAAATCAAATTTGTAGATGCCCAAGGTTATGGTACGAATGTAAAAACTTGAGGAGTCGAATGGAATAATATCTCGCATCAACTCAGGCCCTTTCGAAGACCTCAGACCATCTTTAGGAGGAATAAATACCTTAAACTGGTTCTTCTTCTGGTCGAACCTAATCAAGCCGTTATCCGTCGTTATCCAAAAGATACTGCTAAAATCTCTGTAGAAACCGAAAATATGCCTGGCTTGCAGACTTGTATCTGATGGAGGAATTTGCTCATAAAATCTGGTCAAGTTCCATTTGTCATCATAGATACCAAACCCTCCAGACCATGCATATGAGACAATTCTTAGATTCTTGTCTTCATGAATGAGTTCAATGATTCCTTGACTTTTCCTGTCTTTGAAACTATTTTCCAGATCCAAGAGTCTGTATTGAAATGACTGGTTTGCGTTATCGAGAATATTCAACCCTTTTATTGTACCAATCCACAACATATTTGCCTTGTCGTTAATTGCATAAGTCATTTCATCATCAAGCAGTGAATTGGGATTTCCGGCATCTGAATGAACTAAGATAGTTTCCTTTTCATCGTGGTTATATAAAAGCAAGCCATGTCCGGTGCATATCGCTAACCAGTAATTTCCTGCAGGATCTCTCCATTCGCTTAAATTTGAGAACTCATTATCTTTATGAAATTTCAAATTATCGATGAGATCAAACTTGCCATTTTCGGGATGAAACAGGTACAATCCACCACTCCAGAGCACCACCCAAAAGTTGCCTTGATGATCAATCAGGATATTTGAAATAGTAAAATTCAGTTTATTCTGCAATGGAAATAACTTCATTGAACGATTGAATTCATCAAATCTTAATAATCCTTTCGAACAAGTGCACCAGATGTTGTGGTACTTATCTTCAGTAAAAATCCCCGTCCAACCTGTCCAGCTATTTTTCGTTTTTGAACCAGAAGTCGCAGGCTGGAATGATTCAAATGAATGAAGTCTCGGATTAAAAAATTGCAACCCCTTTCCGGTACCAATCCAAAGGTTATTCCTTGAATCTACAAATGGGACTGGAATGTGGTCTTCACATAGCGATTTCGAATTGCCCGCTTCATGCCGGTATAAATTGAATTTTTCATTCAGAGGGTTAAATTCTATTAATCCAAAATCTGCTCCTAGCCACAAAATCCCATTCTTATCCTCAGTAATCTGCCGGATGCTTTCCCGAGGCAATGAATGAGGATTATTGGCTTCATGATGATATACTTTAATGTTTCGCCCGTCATACCGGTTCAAACCATTAGGAGTGCCAATCCACAAATACCCTCGGGAATCGCGGAAAATGCATTGGATGTAATTGGAGGAAAGCCCGTTGAAAGTCGTTAATTTCTGAAAAAAGAAGTCTCTGTTTTGTTGCGCCTGGGTTTTATTTATTAATAGTACAGACAGGACAAGAGCCAGAAAAATATTCTGCTTCAGAGTGGTTAAGAATATTTTCTCCTTTTTTGTTTGATTCATATCAAAGAGATGAATTCATTTGTCAATGTACATTGAAAAG
>CAIWMA010000153.1 GCA_903913645.1 uncultured Bacteroidales bacterium
CATACCCGCTGGGCAACTCACGGGGAACCCAATGATGTTAATGCGCATCCCCATTATTCATCGACCGAAAAAATGGCGATTATCCACAACGGGATCATTGAAAATTACAATGTACTCAAACAGGAATTGCAGCAACGCGGATATGTTTTCAGAAGTGACACGGATACCGAAGTGCTGATGTATCTCATCGAGGACATTATGACCCATGAGAAGCAAGCATTGGCCGAAGCCGTGCGGATTGCACTTACCCAGGTTACGGGGGCTTATGCTATTGTTATTATTTCACAGGATGAACCCGATTTGCTTATAGCTGCACGCAAAGGCAGCCCAATGGTGGTTGGTATTGGCGAAGGTGAATATTTTATTGCTTCTGATGCCGCTCCCATTGTTGAATACACACGTCAGGTTGTATACCCCGGCGACGAAGAAGTTATTTCGATCAGCCTTGCTGAAGGTTTGAAAATCAGAACTATTGCCGATATTGAGAAAACGCCTTATGTACAAACGCTGGAAGTTAACCTCAGTGCCCTCGAAAAAGGAGGCTTCGATCATTTTATGCTTAAGGAAATTTACGAGCAGTCACGCACCGTAAAAGACAGTATGCGCGGTCGGTTGCATATGGACCAGGGAATAATCGTCCTGGGAGGTATCCAGGACTACCTGCGAAAGTTCCTGGCAGCCCGGCGTATTATAATTGTTGGTTGCGGAACTTCCTGGCATGCCGGAATAGTAGGAGAATATTTAATTGAAGAACTGGCCCGTATTCCTGTTGAAGTGGAATATGCTTCCGAATTCCGGTATCGTAACCCGCTGATTTATGAAGATGATATTGTTATCGCCATTTCACAATCGGGCGAAACTGCCGATACACTGGCAGCCATCGAAATGGCTAAATCGAAAGGGGCAACTATAATCGGAATTTGTAATGTAGTAGGTTCATCCATTCCGCGGGCTTCTCATGCGGGTTCATACACCCATGCCGGACCTGAAATTGGCGTGGCATCTACCAAGGCGTTTACATCGCAGGTTACCATACTTACTTTGCTTGCGCTTATGCTGGCCGAGAAAAAAGGTACTATCTCAGCTTCACGGTACTACCGTATGTTGCACGAGTTCAATTCGATCCCTGAAAAGATTGAGAAAACCCTGAAATGCAACGAGCAGGTAAAAGAAATAGCCAAAGTATTCCACCATGTATCCAATGCATTATACCTTGGCCGTGGAATTAATTTCCCGATCGCGCTCGAAGGATCACTTAAGCTGAAAGAAATTTCCTATATACATGCCGAAGGCTATCCGGCAGCCGAAATGAAGCATGGCCCTATTGCTTTGATTGACGAGGCTATGCCTGTTGTAGTAATTGCTACCCGCAAAGGTCAGTACGAAAAAGTGGTAAGCAATATTATGGAAGTGAAAGCCCGCAAAGGCAAAATCATAGCCATTGTATCCGAAGGCGACGAAGATGTGCGTGCGTTGGCTGATTATTGCATCGAAATCCCTGAATGCGACGAGATGCTGGTTCCGTTATTGGCTACTATTCCGCTTCAGTTACTTTCGTATCATGTTGCTCTGCTGCGTGGATGTAATGTGGACCAACCTCGCAACCTTGCGAAATCGGTAACGGTGGAGTAAGAAACCAGGAAAGTGTAATTTTTATTAGAGGGCGTGGCATTTAGTCACGCCCTGTTTATTTTTTTGGCTTTTGCCCGAATTAGCTCAGGGTTGAAACCGGGTAACTCAGGATACCACCCCCTTAGTTCATGTTTGTTCCGACTTGGTTTATGTTGAAAAGGACTCAGTTCATGTTTTCTCCGAACCAGGACACCATTTACCCGAACCAGTTCATGTTTTAGTCGAACTAGTTCATGTTTTAGCCGACTTAGTTTATGATTTAGCCGACTCAGTTCATGTTTTCCCTGCTGTCCGTAGTCTTCCATTAAATATAGATAAACTAGTGTTATCCGTAGTCTGCGACTACGGATTCCGAATAAAATAAATTATCTATCTGCTTGTTTTCTACTAATTAGTATATTTGTTTGATTTCAATTCAATTTAAATGCCGGTTGGAGGCTATAAAATCCGCAATCCCGAAGCAATCCATTTTATAACTTTTGCAGTTGTTGAATGGGTTGATGTATTTACCAGAAAAGTTTATTGTGATATAGTGCTTGACAGTTTGCGGCATTGTCAGCAGGAAAGAGGTTTGCTAATACATGGCTGGTGCCTTATGAGTAATCACATTCACCTGGTTGTATCGGCCAAAAATGAAGATACTAGTGATATACTTCGCGATTTAAAGAAATTCACAAGCAAACAAATCATAAAGACGATTTCTGAAAATAAGAACGAAAGTCGGATAGATTGGATGTTGCAGATTTTTAAAGAGCAAGGAGCGAAGAACAGCAGAAACAGCGTTTATCAGTTTTGGCGTCAGGACAATCATCCTGAAGAGCTGTTTTCAATCGGATTTACCTGGCAAAAGATGAACTATATGCACAACAATCCGGTTGAATCGGGTTTGGTTGAAAAAGCAGAAGACTATCTATATAGTAGTGCACGCGATTATGTTGGAAAAGGGAAAGGACTGCTTGAAATCTATCCGATATAAAGAAGAAAAAACATTTAGATTTGTGTTCTGAGTTA
>CAIWMA010000154.1 GCA_903913645.1 uncultured Bacteroidales bacterium
ACTGCTGAGAACCTGACAGTGTATTATTCCACGCTTAAACTCATGCAGGAAACGGATTGGGACCTGACTGCAGCATACTTTGGCGGAATCGATCAGTATTGCCACCAGTTTATGAAGTATCATCCGCCAATGCTCCCTTCTGTAAACGAAACAGAGTTTGAATTATACAAGGAAGTGATTAACGCCGCATATGTATTTCATGATAAAATGCTGGCGCGACTCCTGGAACAGACCGACGAAAATACGGTTGTTATTTTGATTTCAGACCACGGCTTTCATTCCGATCATCTCCGTGCAAATACATTACCTGATTTCACTGCGGCTGCAGCTCTCGAACACAGTCCTTACGGTATAATTTGCATGGCCGGGCCGGGAATTAAAGAGGATGAGAGAATTTATGGTGCATCCATCCTGGATATTACACCTACTATCCTGGCGATTTTCGGAATTCCGGTTGCAAAAGATATGGATGGGAAGCCGCTACTGAATGCATTTAAAGATAAAATCCTGGTTCCTTCCATCGAAAGCTGGGAGGAGGTAAAAGGGAATTTTTATACACATGCACCAATTTTGCAGGTCGACACATTCGCATCAGTTGAAGCATTGCGACAATTGGTTGAACTCGGGTATATCGAGGAACCCGACGAGGATATTGAAAAAGCGATCAGCAAAACCATAGAAGAAGCAAAATATAACCTTTCCCGTACCTATTTGGGATCACGAAGGTTTCAGGAGGCAATGCCAATCCTGGAAGAATTATTTAGCAGCAACCAGCTGGATATCCGCTTTAACCTTGATCTTCTCAGGTGTTATATTGAACTCAGGATATTTGATAAAGCCCGGGAATTGATAAATAATATAGATACCCTAAAAGAAGGAAGCCGGCCAAGTGTTGATCTGCTTAAAGGCATGTTGCTGATTTATGAGAAAAAATACGATGAAGCTATTGATCTTTTGCAATCGGTTGAAAAGCGAAATCCTGGTTTCCCTAATTTGCAGACCAACCTGGGCAACGTCTATCTGAAATCGGGCATGTTTGCGGAAGCCGTTCAGGCGTATCAGAATGCGTTGGATTTTGACGATGGAAATGCCGGGGCATACCGTGGCCTGGCAATTTGCCACCTGCGGTTAAAAAAATACGAAGAGGCGGCAGAATACGCTCTTTCGGCAATTGGCTTATTTTTTAATATGCCTCTTGCTCATTATCATCTGGGAGAAGCACTGTTCTATCTAGAAAAATACCAGGATTCTGCACAGGCATTTGAGTTGTCATTAAAAATGGCCCCGGATCTGTATAAAGCCAGGCTTCGGCTGGTAACAATTTATCGGAATTATTTAAATGAGCCTGAAAAAGCTGAAATACATACAAAAATAGTACGCCAATATATGAAAGGAGAAATAACCATTGTATCCGGTTTGCCGCGATCGGGGACCTCGATGCTGATGCAGATGCTCAAAGCCGGCGGACTTGATATACTTACCGACAATATCCGACAGCCCGACGAAAACAATCCTAATGGATACCTTGAATACGCCCCGGTTAAGAACCTGAAAAAAGACCAGTCCTTCCTGGCAGAGGCAGATGGGAAAGTAGTTAAAGTAATCACTCAGTTGCTGAAATACCTGCCTGATCATTTCCAATACAAAGTGATTTTCGTGAATCGTGATATGCACGAAATACTGGCCTCACAACAGAAAATGATTGGCAAAGCCGGTGAAACTTATTCAGTATCCTTAGCCCAGGCTTTTGAGCGGGAGATTGAACTTGTTGATATCTGGGCACTCAAGGAGCCAAATGTTGAAATCCTGTACCTGAATTACGAGGATGTAATTTATGATACAGATGCTCAGATAAAGAATATTTCCGGCTTTATTGGAAAAGACCTTGATGAAAGTAAAATGAAAGAAGCGGTTCATATCGATCTGTATCGCAATAAGCTTTCAAAAAAATCTTAAATTATTACTAACTCAAACCAAAACTAAAAACTATGAAAAGAGAATTACTGAAAAACGTTAAATCCTATACTGCCCTGGCAGTAGGATTGATTGCTGCGGACGCAGTGCAGGCACAAATCGTGTATAAAGATGTTGATCCCGACATGGTAGTGCATGGTAATTTTGACGCCTTAGATTGGCATGATGCATCATCTTTTGGAAGTTACCAGATTGACCTTGATGATGATGGGAATACGGATTATACACTTAGAGTACGGTCAGATCTTACATTTGGCATTGGATATCTTGACCCGGCTGGTGATAATCAGTATGTCAATAATCCTAATAACCCTTTCGGAACTCCTATTGAAAAAGGCGTCGAAATTGGTGCAGCAAGCCAGGAATGGAAAGGATTACTCGTATATCCAAATGGATATAATTATCTTGGCACATTGACAACCCTAGGCAAAACTATTGCTGAGGGCGGTGGTGGATTCACTGGTAAAACAGATAAATATTTAGGCCTTAAATTCAAGATAGGTTCACAAACACATTATGGATGGGCACGTTTGGATGCCAGGGATGACGACCGTATTTATACGCTTAAAGACTTTGCCTACGAAAACACCCCCGATAAGTCCATTCTGGCTGGAGATGGTCAGGTTAATGTTGGGCTAAAAACTCTTACTTCCAAAGATATGAAAATCAACGCCGTTGGGAAGAATATCAGCATTGAACTTATTAACCAGGCTAATGCTGCCGGAATGGTAAAAGTTTTTAACATCGCAGGACAGGAAGTGCTTTCAGCAAAAATTGACAGTAAAAACAATGATTTCAGTTTAAATGCTGTTTCCGGAATCTACCTCGTAAAGGTATCTGTTGCAGGAGTACAATATTCACAGAAGATATACATCAAATAGGGCAATCTCTATAC
>CAIWMA010000155.1 GCA_903913645.1 uncultured Bacteroidales bacterium
GTTTTTTGCTTTCAAAAAATATACAATTTTGCACTGTAATTCAGAACAAGAGAATGAGATACCTTCAATTGACTAAATCTTCGCTGCGCAAAATCATCCTTGTAGGGTGGGCTGTTGCTGTAGTATGGATTTATATGGGTAATCTCGTCAACTTTCATTTGCACCATATCTGGGGCAAACAGCTTATTCCGGTTGCTTGTTCCTCTACCCGGTACAAAGAAGAAGATTCTGCTTCGGTAGTTAAAAATGACAATAAAGCTAAGACTTTTTATTCAGGTCTGCATTTTGATTTTGCCTCACCTGATCAGCAAATTTCATATAATTCTTTTTTAGAGGTTGTTTCATTTCAGCCCAATTCATTTGATGCCCCTGTTTTAAAGCAGGGAATCCAGGCCTTTTCTTTCCGGGGTCCTCCTATAGCTTAATTTCCGAGCTCTGGTATTTTTGATGCACAAAATATGTTTTGTGTATTAAAATCTATACCGCACATTCCCGTTCAGGAATTTATTCCGTGCTGGGTCTGCTGCTAATCAATATCAAAAACAATCATCTTAAACTTATACAATGAAAATTAAGTTCTACACTTATGTCGTATTGCTGGCTGTTACTTTTGCAGGAATAGCTCCTGCAATGGGCCAGGTAACTGAAACTGTATCTATTGGTTCTGCCAATGAGGTTTATTACAGTTTATCGACCGGAACCCAGAGCGCGGTAAACCGCAAACAATGGGATATTGCATTTCGAGCTAACAGAAGAAGCGCAAGCATAATTACAAATGATGCTTCAGGCGTTGAATTGTACGCTTACCCCAAAACTGATACCAGTGGTTGGGCTGCAGCAGCAGATACCAGCGGGCTTTATGGCTGGAAGAAACTGGTTAATTCAACTACAGACTGGGAGACCGGCGCTTTTTGCCAGAATCAGAAAGGTCATCCCGATTATGGTTGGGGTACATATAATTCAACGACTCATGATGTAATGGGAGATTCTATTTTTATCATCAAATTACGTGATGGAAGCTTTCGCAAACTTTGGATCATGGAGAAATTTTCCGCAGATAATGTTTTCCAGTTCAAGTATGCAAACCTGGATGGTACTGGTGAAAATAACATTTTGTTCGACTGTAATCCTTACGCTACTAAGAATTTCATAGGCTATTCCTTATCAACAAATCAGGGCGTTGATTTTGAGCCGGTTATTTCAACCAATTGGGATCTTTTGTTTACCAAATATGTATACACTTATCCTGTAAGTGGTGCCCAGCAAACAGTTACAGGTGTTCTGAGTAATTACAAAGTGAAGGTAAAAAAATACGAACCTGTAACACCTGATTTCCTGATGCTTGCGCCCCAGGTTATGGATTCGACCCGTTCGCCTATTGGATTCGATTGGAAAACTTATAATTACGATACAGGTGTTTATGACATTACCGATTCCCTCATTTATTTCGTTCAGGATAAAAGCGGTAAGATTTTTAAACTAATATTTACGGAATATGTTGGTGGATCAACAGGCCGATTTGGTTTCCAAAAGGAATTGAATTCATTCACCGGAGTTACTGAAACTTCAAAATCGGGTTTCAATGCCACTGTTTATCCTAACCCGGTAAGCAATGTTATGAATCTTATGGTTAATCCCGGGAAATCACGGTTTGCTGTAGTTTCAATAGTCGATATGTCGGGACGTACAGTTTTGAGTAAGCATTACGATATGCAATCTGAAGATCTTTCTACACTTAAAATACCGGTTTCGGAGATTCCTTCAGGATTGTATATGGTTAAAATTCAGGCCGGAGGGAATACTATTGCACGTAAAGTGATTGTAAATAATTAATGTTGAGGGTTTTGTTTATTTAATTATATAGGGAATGATGGAAATACTGCTAACCGGAAATAATAGCTCCGGTTGGTGGTGTGCCATCAAAATCAAAGATACCTATGCAACCTGATCCTCCCATATAAAGATATGTAAATGCTAAAAGTTGAATGTTTTGTTTAATAGATTAGTAGGGCTAATGGTAATACTACCGGCCAAAAGAAGTTTCTTCGGCCGACAGTTTACCGCATTAATTTTTCAAACAACTTAAGCGTTTACCAATGCGTAATAAAAGAATGAAAGTAATGTTGAAAAGTCTGTTTACCAGGTTATCAGTGTTAACGATGTTGCTGCTGGCCGGAAGTCAAATCTTCGGCCAGCAGAGCAACGTCAGAATCATCGATGCCAAGTCCAAAGAACCTGTACCATATGCCAGTGTTACTATTCAAGGCATAAAGTCAGGGGTTAAAAAACAATACATTTCCGACATTAATGGCAAGGTGCCTAATGAATTAAAAGAAATAAGTAAAATTACCATTTCATTTATCGGTTACGAAACACTTATGGATACAATCCAACCTGGCGGTACAACAACCGTATCCCTGGTTCCTGCAGTGTTAAATATGAGTGAAGTTGTTGTTACAGCGCAGTTCCAACCTGAAAAAGCTGATAGATCCATCTACAAGATAAATGTTATAAACAGCCGGCAAATCGAGCGTAAAGCTGCCACCAACCTTACCGATCTTCTGAGTTCCGAAAGCAATATGCGAATATCGCAGGGTGGTGTTTTGGGAACAAGTTTGAGTCTCCAGGGACTTTCCGGTGAAAATGTTAAATTTCTGGTCGACGGGATACCAGTAGTAGGCCGGTTAAACGGCAACATCGATTTGAACCAGTTGAACCTTTACAATGTCGACCATGTTGAAATTATCGAAGGTCCGATGTCGGTAATTTATGGCAGTAATGCCATTGCTGGTGTGGTTAATATCATCACAAAAGAAAATAAAAGTTCATCACTCACAGCATTCGCCAATGCATATTGGGAATCTGTCGGAGTATACAATTTTAATGCAGGCGGTTCTGTCCGTAAGAAAAACAATAATTTTTCCCTCGATCTTTCCCGAAACTTCTTTGATGGCTATACCACAAATGATACCTTGCGATCGATGCAATGGAAACCAAGGTTGCAGTATAATGCTGATGCCTATTACCTTTATTCGGGCAGTAAAACGCGAGTAAAATTATCTATTCAGTATTTCGACGAAACAATTCAGGACAAAGGGGATTTGCGGACGCCTTATTTTGAAACGGCATTCGACAACTATTATCATACTATACGTCAGACTTCAAAAGTAGAAACATCATATACTGTTTCGGCTAACAGGCAGATCAGCCTGGTTGGAGCATATTCGTCGTACAACCGTAACCGGGAAGTTTATTATAACGATCTGACCATTCCTGCAAAACAAGTGGCAGGAGGTGATACCACTTTTGTCGGAAGTTATTTGTTACGAGCCTGGTATAACCGGAATTACCCGGAGCAAAAATTAAATTACCAGGTAGGCTTTGATGGGA
Source organism: uncultured Bacteroidales bacterium (assembly GCA_903913645.1). Classification (GTDB taxonomy): domain Bacteria; phylum Bacteroidota; class Bacteroidia; order Bacteroidales; family UBA4417; genus UBA4417. Next base: position 3,391 of record CAIWMA010000155.1, read on the forward strand.
ACCTCGAAACAAGTTCCGGGCAACGCATTTATGGCGGATCGCAGGAAATTGGCGATTATGCCGGTTTTATTAGCATGAAATACGATCCAACGAAAAAAATTACCATACAGCCTGGTGCACGGTTTACATACAATACCAAATACAAGGCACCAATCGTTTATTCTTTTAATGTAAAGTACGGGGCTACTGAAAATACTTCTGTCAGGGCAACGTATGCACGCGGATTCAGGTCGCCGTCTATTAAGGATCTTTACCTCGATTTTGTGGATATCAATCACAACCTTCATGGCAATCCCAACCTTCATGCAGAATCTTCACATAATGCGAACCTGAACTTTAGCTATAACAGGGAAACTCCAAATGCCTACCTGAATACTGACATTGGATTGTTTTATAATTATGTCGATAATATGATCTGGTTGTTCCAGGTAGGGAATGATATAACAACTTATACCTATGGAAATATAACAACATTTATTTCTCAGGGTATCCAGGCTAATGCAACCGTAAGTTATTATCCGAGGCTGACTTTAAAAGCAGGTGTTTCGCATGTTGGACGTAAATTTCCGGATAATACTGCTGATAAAACTGATACTAAATTCCATTACAGCACTGATTTTAATGCAATGGTTACGTATAACTTTGAAAAGCAAAATGCTTCACTCACTGCGAATTATAAGTTCACTGGTCGTTTCCCGCTGTTAACACCCGATGGTACTTTCAAGAATGATTATGTGGGAGGCTATTCCAACCTCGACATCAGTTTAATGCAAAGTTTTATGCAGAACAGGTTTTCTTTAACCGTTGGAGGGAAGAATCTCCTTAATGTCAGAGACGTCACTTCCTCAATTGTTAACA
>CAIWMA010000156.1 GCA_903913645.1 uncultured Bacteroidales bacterium
AACAATTTCAGACAATGCAGGAAATTCAGAAGTATTATCGGAACAGTCTACCGGTTTGTACGCCACCACAGCAAATGGCATTCAAGGTACAGTCGGGAGAATGTACACCCTCACAATTGCTACCAAAGAAGGCGATTCGTACAAATCAAGCCCCTGCTTACTTAACCCGCCACTGCCAATAGATTCGATCTACTATGAAGAAGCAACAAATCAGACTCTGAGTACAACCGGTTCAGGATTAGCCTATGAAAATGGAGTTACTATTTATACCGATCTAGCTCCTATAAAAAGCCAGCCTGTATATTGCAAATTTGAAACGCGTATCATCAGGGAAATTCTTGGATACGAATATCCCGATGGCCCTCACGAACCACAGGTAAATGTATATGCCTGGACGGTTAATCAACTGGAAGACTTGCCAGACCTGAATGCTAATGTTACTCCGGGCAATAACATGATCAAAAAACAATCTCTGGGTTTTCTGACGAAAGATCAAATGTCGAACAACCCGGCATTATATGTAAATTTCAATATGATGGGCCGGGTTGTAAGCTGTTACACATATTCAATATCGGAAGAGGCTTACCTGTATTATACTCATCTCCACGAACAACTAACTGCTGAAAATCAATTATTTGATCCCATTAGTACGAATTTAATAAGCAATATTAAATGCGAAAATGATCCTTCAAAGAAAGTATTTGGCTTGTTCGAAGTATCAGGAAAATCGGCTAAACACAGTTTCCTGAGATATAACCAGGATGAAGTGTTGATTCATTACAAAAATGTTGACAATGTGCCTGATAACGTGGTAAATGGAGTAGTGCGGGACCATCCGCCTGTTTATGACACAGTACCAGTTTTCTGGCAACAATTTTAATGCCTTCGATTCTAATTTACACGCCTAATTGTCCTAAGATTTATAAAAGAATGAAAGTTGTACAATTATTTATTTTTATTTTAATAGCTCTGGTTTCCTTTATTCCAAACAAAGGATATGCCCAGGAAACTGTATTTGTACACCTTGACAAGGATGTAGTTGTTTCAGGCGAAAGTGTTTTCTTTAAAGCCTATTCATTGAATAGCAATCACTCAAAGCTCAATCCCGGAAGCCGAATTTTATATATTCAGATAACTGACCCTGTTACTAAAAAGAACCTGGTATTTCGTTCAGATGTCAATAAAAATGGGATTTGTTTTGGCGAAATTCCCATTCCTGATACATTAAAAACAGCCCGTTATTTGCTGACTGCTTTTACCAATCAAATGCGAAATCTGAGTCCTGGGCAAGTTTTCACAACCCGGATCCTGGTCATTAACCAGGCTCAGAATATTACTGAAGAGATAAATAATATAGCCTTTCTAGAACTTTCAGATTCAATATCCAATGCTACTCTTATCAGAAATAATTCTTCTAAAAGCATCGATATCACTCTGAATAAAAGGTCGTTCGGAACCAGGGAAAAGGTTGAAATTGATTTAAAAAACCTGGCTGACTCACTCACCATCTCCAGTGTTTCAATCACTGTTACCAGGAAAAGCCCATTTGAAAGTTCTGGATCAGTTGAAAATAATATTTGCACTTATTTGCCGTATATGGCAGGCAAATTAGGGGAAGAAAAAGACCAGCTGAAATCACATCTGGAAACTGTTATCTGCAGATTTCCTGCAGAAGACCAAGGATTCATTCTCTCCGGGAGCTTATTGGAAAAATCTTCCCGAAAACCACTCAATAATGTTCATGTTTTGCTCTCGGTGCCCGACAGTGTAGCGAATTTAAAATATGCCGTAACCGATTCATCGGGAAAGTTCAATTTTCTGCTTGGAAGCAATTACAACAACCGGGAGCTCATTCTCCAGCTGATGAACCCGCCTTCACCTGTCGAAAATACAACAATTGTTATTGGGAACAAATCCTTCAGTCCCGATGCATATAATCTTCAAAAAGAAAACTTTGATTCAACCGGATTAAAATTCGTAACCGATTGCCAGAAACTGGCTATGGTTACTAAAATCTATACTTCCGGAACTAAAAATGAAACAACGGCAAAAAATTTACCCTTGCAGAATTATTCGTTTTTTGGAAAGTCAGATGAAATTATAAAACCATCCGACTTTGTCGAAATGCCAAACATGGAAGATATAGTTGCCAATATTGTGCGGAATGCAAAATATAAAGTTACTGAAGATCAATCCATTGTTTTGGTTGTCGATGAACTCTCGCATCAATTCCGGGAAGGACATAATGCGCTGGTTTTGCTTAACAATATTCCAGTATTTGATTATGGTGTGATTAATTCACTTGGCACCAAGCAAATTGAAAGGATAGAACTGAAAACCAAACACATGTATTTCGGTGATCTTGAGATATTTGGAATTCTTTCTATTTTCACAAAAGAGAATTACATCCCTTATCTAAAATCAGGAAACAAAGTATTTTCATTTTCCAATGAAGTTCTGAAACCAGTAAAAAGCAAAAACGATCCTGACTATAGCCTTAAGAATGGAAAGAACTCAAAGATTCCCGATTTCAGGCAAACCCTGTATTGGAATCCAGATTTCGAGCTTAAAAACAAGGGTACAATTGAATTTTATACTTCCGATTTAAAAACAAGCTACGACGTAGTTATCCAGGGAATTACACAAAATGGAATTCCATTAAGTGCCCGGACAACCATTGAGGTTCGCTAAACAAATAGTTTTATGATAAAAACGGCTTTAGTTTTATGCCTTCTTCTTATTTTGTCTGCCAGATCTATTGGTCAGCAAAGCTATGATTGCGAAAACAAGGTGTTAACAAAATCGCTGGAAGAAAAATTATCAGGGTATGTGTTGGATCAGCCCCTCGACAAAAAGCAATTCTATACAAATGACTGGTGCGAAGCCATAGTTACGCTTAAAGAAGGAAGGACTATTACCGGCGAATTGTTACGATACAATGGTTTTCTTGATAAATTTATCTGGCTGAAAAAGATTACAAACCAGCAACTGATTCTTAACGATGAAATCATTGAAAAAGTTGATCTTAATCCGGGTAAATTAATCGGCAACAGCCATTTCGAGCGGTTAAAAGTTAAACGCTGGTTCGATACGGATACGGTTTCAGTATTTCTGGAAGTGCTTACCGAAGGGCCGATTTCGTTGTATTCGCAAAGAAAAATAGCTGATAACCAGAGCTCAAACGATTATAACAGTGAGTATCTTTTCTTTATCTCAATCAAGGATTCTCCCTTATCTGTTATTAAGCCCCGAAAGAAAAACTTACTGGCTGCTTCGGGCAAATATGAAGACAAATGCAAACTGGCTTTGAAAAAATCTGGTTTAAGCATTCGCAATGAATATGATCTGGTAAGAGTCGCGGAATATTTAAACAGCACTGTTGACTTCAGCCGGTAAATAAACTTAAGCCCATAACCAACATTGCGAAAGCATAAGAAATGACATTTATTTGCTTGAAATCAGAAGCAGAAATTGTTTTTTGACAAGCGGTGCATCTGAAATTCATTATTGTTTCAACGCAGCTTTTGAGAAAATATATCCAGGAATTTTCTGATCAAAAAGAATGGAAGTCACCTTGAATTCGGTCCCGTTTCCTTGCTTAAGCATATCCTTGTAAATAATTGTTGTTGGAAACCAGCGTCCCTGGATTTGTTTCACATCACTAAGTTCAGTCCTTTTCAGCAACTGACCGCTTTTAGCATACATTTCCTGTTTCAACGGGATAAACCGTTCGGTATCTATCCATATTTTCTGTGAATAATAGGCCACATTATCCACTTTGGCCTTAAGTTGCATAAGGAAAGTATTCCTATCGTTCAGTTTTTCTTCCCTGATTATGCTTGCATTATACAATTCGCTAAGCTTGCGGTCTTCCATCATATCTTCGTACGAGAGGTCGCTTCCCATTACAGATTGTCTTAGCAGGTGTCCTGAAATCTGAATAATACGGTCGGTTGACGTGGAATATATCCAGAGTTGACCTTCCAGTTTCAGCATTTTGGTTCCCTTATCCGCTGCCGGTGAAAGGTATTCGGAAAAGGATTTTTCAGTTCCTTCCGACCAGGTCTTTGAAGTCAGAGTCCGGCTTCTTCGTTTCCCATGAATTGTCATAGATGATTCTAAAATTCTGTTTTTTGAGGACATATTCCGGTCCACTTTGTCGAGGATGGTTTTTGCATCCTGGGAAAAACCTTGGGTGCTCAACAGGAATGCTATTATTATTAGGCTATGTCTCTTCATTTGCATAAATATTTGATAATTCATTATTCAATTGTACTGGCGTATTAGCGTTAAAATCTTTAACCGCAAAGGCGCCAGGGTTTAGCAAGGAACGCAAAGCTATACCTCCAACTCTTTAAACAACTGCGCTGTATTCCTCTTATAAATGGCTATGCCTGCCAATGCATTCCCCAGAACCATGGAGAAAACACCAGGAATAAATCCAATGTATAATGCTGTTGGCGTTATCCTCGTTCTAACCACTGTTGGCATCATTAAAGTAGAACGCTGCATCATATCACCCAGATCGAGACCAACAACCTGCACATAATAAGATACACTCAAACCAACCGCCGTACCTACAACAGATCCGATAATTCCTATCAATAATCCTTCATAAAGAAGTGTGCTGTATATATGTCTTTTCTCTTCGCCAAGTGCAAGCCTTACTCCGAACTCGTTATACCGGCGTAAACCGCCTAATAAGCCAGCATTCCACAGTACAATCGACATTGCCATTACAAATATGAACACCATAATTGCACCCATCGCATTTGCAATATCAAGGTATTCAGCCATGCCTCCCTGGTCGCGGAGGCGAATCATTTTCGGAGCATATTCATCTTTTTCGGCTTTGTATTTCTGATTGAAATCATTCATTAAGGTTGTGGCTTTCTTGTCGTCGTAAACCCCGGTATTAAAATATCCAAGAATTTCGCCGGCTGCGTCCTCCATACCCAATGCTTTCCTTACATCAGTGATATCGGCGATGACAGCACCACGATCCACAACACTGGAACCAAAACGTACTGTTCCGGCAACCGTAAAATTCCTGAAAGCCATTCCTCCATCCATGGTATTGCCAAAAAGCGTAAATGCATCGCCGGGCTTTACCTTGAACTTGGTGGCAAAATCGTTGGTAATGAGCGCTTCGCCGGGTTTTGACGGGAGCTTTCCACTCAGTATAGCACCTTGCAGTTTGAACCGTTGTATTTCGGTTGACCCAGGCGTAAATAAATCGATAGCCCATCCAACCACTGGACCTTGCGCACGTGTTTCGCCTTTTTCGTCTGGGAAATCAATTAAACCGCCAAAACGAATCCGTCTTACCCAATCCAGATCGGGATAATCATTTTTCATTTTCTTAACCAAAGGATCGGCTTCAAGCAAAGCCAGGTCGTTAGGCATTTGTTCGTAGTCTTTGGCGTATGCCCGCGACATTACTTTCACGTGCCCTGAATTGAAGTCGGCATTCATTTCGATGCTGTCGCCCAAAGCGCCTGTAATCCAGCCATGGAGCAATACTGTAAGTGCAACGCCAAGGCCAACCACTATGATCGGTAAAAGGCTGCGGCTTTTGTCATTCAGGATTCCTTTTAAGAGAAACTTTATCATTGTATTTTGCCTTTAAGCGCATCGGTAGGTTTCATTTTCGAAATACGCCTGGTTGGGAAATAGCTGACAATGGTTGCCGAAATTACTACCAGCAGAACGGTGGAAACCAGCATTCCGAGGCTGTAAAAAGGGATTATTTTTTCTGATATAGCTACGCCTGCCTGATCTGCTGACTTGGGCATAGGAATACCGTATTTGTTTACAAACAGCATTAAAGGAATTCCATAAATTGACCCAAGGATCAGAGCCAAGATAC
>CAIWMA010000157.1 GCA_903913645.1 uncultured Bacteroidales bacterium
CTGTCAATAATAAAAGAAGTACTTATGTAGCTCCTGCAAAATCGGTATCTACACTTCAACTCGAAGTTGGTTCAAAATAAAATTAATTTCAAAAAATTGTTGTTATGAAAAACATTATAGCCTGGATATCTGCCATCTATGTGATCTTTATGATGGATTTTGCAACTGCTTCAAATTTATCATTGAATCCGGATTTATGTTCCCTTGCTGCGACAGGTGATACCGTTCCTAAATCGACAGTTTATAAAAATGCCGGAGCCTGGTATCCGTTCGACGGTGATGGTATTGATGCCAAAGGAACGAATAACCTGAAGCTTCATCATGTTACTTTTGTCGCTGATCCTGCAAGGGGTCGGGTAGCAGAGATCGCGAGTGTAGATACCGGCTATATGGAATTTACAAAAAATCCTGTAATTGGGGAACAATTTAGTATTTCAACCTGGTTTTACTGGAAATCCGATGTCGAAAGCTGGCAGGTGGTTTTTGAATTTGCAAATAATAATGCCATCAATGGGATTCATGATAATTTCTACCTTTCGACCAAAGCTGGAAGTAACTATGGCGTTGTTGCGGAATCAGCTCTCAATGGCTGGGAAAATATTTCTTCAACGGTTGTTCCTCCTGTTAACCAATGGGTTCATATGGCAATTACTTTCGACAACAGCCAGGTATTGGTATATATGAACGGAACACAGGTTGGCAAAGGGAAATTGGCAAATACCATGGCCGGGATGGTGCTGAACCGTTTCTTTATCGGTGCTGATCCAATACCCGGTCGATACTGGAGAGGCCTTGATGCCCGTTATGATGATTTTGCGGTTTTCGGGAAGGTGCTTTCTTCTGTTCAGATCAATGCCCTGGCACACGATACTATTCCACAGCCGCCTAAAGCAATACCTTATGTTTTTGAAGCGGAACATTACCCTGGCGAAAACTGGGTTAATGGAACTGAGGATACAATTACCTATTCCTCTTACTCTGCTGCTCCCGACCAGGTTCCTTCTGCCTTACACATATTGAATTGTGGCATAATCCCGGGAGAAGGCGCTTTAACACTATGGGCAAGAGTTAAAACGGATATAAAAGTTTTAAATCCATTCTGGATAAAAGTCGACAACCTAACCTGGCATGTTTCCGACAGCATTATGCCTGCTGCGGACTGGAGTTGGGTTCCGGTTGCCAACGCAAACCTTATTGACGGCAATCATAATTTCTCTCTTTCTGCTGGTGCTTCCGGTTTAAAAATTGATAAGTTGTTGGGAACCTTTGACTTTACGTACGATCCAAATATTTCCTATTCAAAAACCGATACTGTTGCTCCGGGCATCCCTCTAAGTCTTTCTGCAAGTGCAACTACAAACTCATCTACTAAACTGAAGTGGAAACGTTCGGTTGACAATATCCTGGTAACAGCGTATGATATTCTTTCTGGTGGAAGAGTAATTACCTCCACCAGCGACACCAGTATTACAGTCAAACTGCTTTCCTCAACTTCCTATTCCTTTACAGTGAGGGCCAGGGACGCGGCGGGAAATATCTCCGGGATTTCTCAAGCTGTTGCTGTTTCTACCCCGGCTTTGACTTTTACAGTCGATTTCGGTGCGGTAAAACAAACCATAAACCACTTTGGAGCTTCCGATGCCTGGTCGGTGGAAATAATCGGAGATAAATGGCCAGTTGAAAAAAAGGAAGCTATAGCCAAATATCTTTTTAGCCAGCAGGCAGATCAGGATGGAAACCCCCAGGGAATCGGGCTTTCGATGTGGCGGGTGAATATCGGGGATGGAAGTGCCGATGAACCTTCAAGCGGTTATAGCAGCGGAAACTGGCATCGCGAAACTCAGTGTTTTATGATTCCTGATGGAAGTTATAACTGGAACAAACAGCTGGGCTCGCAATGGTTTATGCAGAAAGCGAAGGATCTCGGTGTAACTTATTTCACTGGCTGGCTCAATTCTCCTCCTTTCTTTTTAACCAAAAACGGGTACACTTTCCGAACCTCATCTGTTTCATCCTACAACCTTGATCCATCAAATTACACAAAATACGGCGAATTTCTTGCCACGGTTGCCGGCCATTTCCAGGATGCCGGAACTCCTTTCAGCGTTATCAGCCCTATAAACGAACCGCAATGGACCTGGAGCGCGGATGTAGGATCCGCAAGCCAGGCCGGGTCATATTGCACTAATGCCGAGGCAGCAGGAGTTGTGAAAGCAATCAATGCCCAGTTTGATTTAAAAAATATAACAGCAAAATTTTTAATCCCAGAAGCCGGTGGCTTAGCTTACATCACGGCGCTTCAAACTGATCAGGCTACATCCAACCAGGCAACTGCTTTCTGGGGAAAGGCGAGCGCAGCCTATGTTGGCAATCAAAGCCATATGTCGAACTATGTAGCCGGCCATTCCTATTTTATCAACACGGATATGACTTCAGCGGTTAGCATACGTCAAGCCATGGTTACCAAAATGAAAGCCGTAAATCCCGCCCTCCAGTACTGGCAAACCGAATATTCCCTGCTCGAAGATGCTTCGGATGGTAAAACAGAAATGACCCCAATGGATTATTCAATGTTTATTTCCAGGGTTATACATTTCGATCTTGTAGAAGGAAATTGCAGCGGATGGTCATGGTGGTCTGCTCTCAGTCGTCCCGGCGCAGCTGATCACGCTTACCGGTTTGCACTTATAAACTGGTATCCCAATGCCGAGAGCAGGGCTGCCTGCACCGACGGAAATTTCGGCGTCACAAAAAATCTCTGGACTTTAGGAAACTTCAGCCGTTTTATAAGGCCCGGCTACAAACGTGTGAATGTAGCCCGTTCCGATGGTCTTACTTCAATAACCGCAGCCTATGGACAAATGGCTTCTGCTTATCTGAGTTCAACTTCTGATACTCTCGTAATGGTATTGATAAACTACAGTGAATACGATCAGCAGCTTAATCTCAATCTTTCAAACATACCTGCAAATTTTGTACTGGAAAAACTGAAACCTTATGTTACTTCGGCTACAGATGATCTGAAGGCTTACCCTGAAATCAACGCCCAGTCACCGGTTTACCTAAAGGCCCGCTCGGTTACAACTTTGGTGGGAGTTAATGCAAATGCTGTCCAAACTTCAGTTGATCCAAAAATTCCGACCGCAAAGTCAGTAAAAATATATCCTAACCCGGCATCCGATTTTGTGAATATTAAATGTGAGCAGACCGGTCCAATGCAGATTCAACTTTTCGACATATCCGGAAACAAACTGAAATCCGTGAATTCTGGCAGCGGCAGTATAATTATTCCGGTTAAAGATCTGAAACCCGGTTCCTATTTTATATCTGTCGAACATTCCGGAATCGTTGAATCCCATAGCTTGATTATCCTTCGTTAATTTGCCTGATCATGAAAATTAAATCCTTTTTCTCCCTGCTTGTTTTTCTATTTTTAATCATGCAGATTTCTGCGCAGCCAGCCCGTACCCGGCAGAATTTTGATGATCAATGGAAATTTCAACTGGGCGACGTGTATGCAGCCAAAAATCCGGAATACAATGATGCGGCCTGGAGGGTTTTGAACCTTCCACACGACTGGAATATTGAACTCCCGTTCAATGCCAGATTAGCCAGTTCAACAGGATACCTTCCTTCGGGGATTGGATGGTACCGGAAATCCTTTCAAGTACCGGATTCATATAAAAATAAAATTGTCAGTATCCTTTTTGGTGGGGTTTATAACAACAGCGATGTATGGATTAACGGGCATCACCTTGGGAAACGCCCTTCAGGTTATACTAGTTTTCAGTACGATTTAACGCCATACCTGATTCCTGGAAAAGCAAATGTAATTGCTGTTAGAGTTGATCATAGCCTGTATGCTGATTCCCGTTGGTATACAGGATCTGGAATATACCGGCATGTGTGGTTGATTGTTACGGATAAAATCCATGTTGCTCAGTGGGGAACCTTTGTTACAACCCCGGTTATTACAAATGAATTGGCCAAAGTATCGGTCGAAAATACGATTGCGAATACATCGGGAATGCCACAAAATCTGGAAATCCTTACAGTTATTTCAGGAAAAGATGGAAAGGAAATCAGTTCAGACAAATCTGTGATTATGCTTCCGCCCGGCGAATCGTCTGCAAAACAGGAAATCGTTGTCAGAAATCCGGTTTTATGGGATGTTCAATCACCAAACCTGTATACAGCGAAAACTACTCTCAGTATTAAAGGCAGTATAGTTGATGAAGTGTCCATGCCTTTTGGCATACGAAGTTTTGCCTTTGATAAGGAAAAAGGATTTTTTCTGAACGGTAAAAATATGAAGCTTAAAGGCGTTTGCATCCACCAGGATGGCGGATGTGTCGGTGCTGCCGTTCCTGAGAAAATATGGAAAATACGCCTGGAAAAACTGAAAGCCGGTGGTTGCAATGCTATACGCACAAGCCACAACCCTGTTGCACCCGAACTGCTTGACCTCTGTGATAAAATGGGATTCCTGGTTATGGACGAAGCTTTCGATGAATGGGAATATTCGAAACGTAAATGGATAGATGGCTGGAACCAATCTGTAGCCGGGTTCGACGGATCTGCCCGGTACTTTGATGAGTGGGGTGAAAGGGATTTGAAAGATTTGGTTAACCGAGACAAAAACCATCCTTCCATTATTCTATGGAGTATTGGGAACGAAATCGATTATGCCAACGATCCTTATGCTGATAAGTCGGATGTAAATTATAACATAACACGGCCCGATCCTGCACGTATGCTCCCTATTGCAAAAAATCTGAAAAACATCATTAAAGCCATCGATACCACGCGTCCCGTTACCATGGCTCTTGCCGATATCAACAATTCTAACTCTATCGGACTGCCCGAGGTACTTGATATCGTTGGTTATAACTATACCGAAAGTAAGTATGCAGCTGACCATAAAGCATATCCTGAAAGGCTGATATTCGGAAGCGAAAATCCACAAAACTATTCGGGCTGGCTGGCGGTAAAAAACAATGATTTTATATCCGCCCAGTTTCTCTGGACTGGAATCGACTACCTTGGTGAAGGCGGCAAATTCCCCGCACGCTCCGCCTATTCAGGCCTTCTCGACCTAACCAATAATGAAAAGACGATTTATTATTGGCGTCAGTCGATGTGGTCGGATAAACCGATGATATCGCTGGCCGCACGAAAGAAAAGTGCTACCGATACTGTTGAAGCTGACCCTATGGGCAAAATGGCCTGGTTCCTCAATGAAATCGAAGAAAAACTACATTGGAATTACTCAACTGGCGACACGGTATTGGTTATGGCGTATTCCAATTGTAAGGATGTAGAATTATTCATAAATGGCAAATCGTATGGGAAAAAACTCCGTAACGAGGCTAATTCCTGCTTCTGGTGGTATGTTCCTTACCAGGCTGGTGAAGTAAAAGCTATAGGTACCGGAAGTGATAAAAAGAAGTATGCTTCAGTTTTAAATACTGTTTTCGAACCGGCTCAGATTCAGTTAATTCCTGATACAACGTTTATCAGTTCGGATGGGAAAGATGTTGTTGTAGTTGAAGCCATTTTGAAAGATAAAAACAACAACACATCATATCTTGCGAATAATAAGATAGAATTTGCAGTTGCCGGCGAAGGAACCATTATTGGTACAGATAACGGTGATGCCAAATGTGTTGATAGCTTTAAACTTCCCTGGAAAAATACGTACGCTGGAAGGTGTATTGTTTTGGTTCAATCTACAAAAAAAGCAGGGGAAATATCTATAAGTGCGACTTCAGAAGGATTGCCGGTTAAAACAATTCAGGTTGAATCAGGATTGAAATAACCATTTTGGACAACCACTACTGAACTACAATGTTGTTTTATCAATGCCAATAAGATTAATTTGAAAATTCTTTCTTTGCGTTCTTTGCGAAAAACTTTGCGTCCTTGCGTTTAATTTTTACCGCTAAGACGCAATGAAGATGCAAAGGGCGCGAAGTTATTGATTCTCATTGTGTAAAACCTGTTACTACCAACTCTAATAAAATGATCAAAAATAATTTTTATTCTTCTTTTTTTGTCACGTTGCTCCTATTCCAATGTTTGTTCCTATCAGGTCAAACAAACAATACATTAGAAAATTCTTCTGATTATCTGAATGATATAAAAAGTGAACTAAAAAAAGAATGGCCCCACAACAGGACCATTAACCTGGTTTTTCACGGGCATTCCGTGCCTTCCGGATACTTCAATACCCCGAATGTTAAAACTTTTGATTCTTATCCGTACCAGGTTTTGAAACAGTTAAAGGAAATCTACCCATACGCAGTTATCAATATTATCAATACTTCCATTGGTGGCGAAAACTCAGTAAATGGTGAAAAAAGGTTTGAATCCGATGTTTTGATTCATAGACCTGATGTACTCTTTATCGATTATGCGTTAAATGACAGGTCGGTTGGCCTTGATAAAGCGAAGGAAGCCTGGGAGAAAATGATTGATAAAGCTTTAGCAAGAGGTATTAAAGTTATTCTTTTAACTCCTTCGCCCGATCAGAGTGAAAATATCCTGGACCCTAATGCTGACCTGCAAAAATACGCTCAGCAAATAAGAGATTTATCCGGTAAATTTGGCGTCGGCCTGGTTGATAGTTATAAAACTTTCAGGCAGGTTGCAGTATCCGGCGATACTTTGTCAAACTATATGGCACAGATTAATCATCCGAATGAAAAAGGACATTTGCTGATAGCCAATGAAATAATGAAATACTTTAAATAATAATCAGATGCAACGTAAGGCATTAACAGTATTTCTTTTTTTAACACTTTTCTCCTTCTTCGCACATGCGCAGAAGGAAAAGATCGATTATAATACCAAAGAAATAATTGTTGTTTTCAAAACGCATTTTGATATCGGTTATACCGATTATGCCGAGGCGGTAGTGCAGAAATACAGCACATCCATGATCCAAGGGGCTCTGGATATACAGGAACAAACCAAACTTCTCCCGAAAGAAAACCAGTTTGTCTGGACCTTACCCGGCTGGCCAATGACACAAATCCTGAATAACTGCACTCCTGAGCTAAAACCAAGAATTGAAGCATCAATAAAGCAGGGATATTTTGCAGTTCATGCCCTGCCGTTTACTATGGAAACCGAGTCGGGAGATGTCGAAAACCTGGCCCGCAGTTTTATATTTTCTTCGACCATTTCGAGGAACCTTGGCTTACCGCTTCCGGTAGATGCAAAGATGACGGATGTGCCAAGTCATTCCTGGTTTATACCTACACTGTTAACCAATGCCGGTGTTAAAATACTTCACCTGGGGTGCAACCCGGCCTCCCAGTCGCCAAAAGTTCCGCTTTTATTCTGGTGGGAAGGACCCGATGCTTCACGGCTTATGACTATGTACTGGGGCGGAGATTATGGTACAAGTCTTATCCCGCCTGACGAATGGAAATATAAGACCTGGCTTGCCATTATTCATACTACGGATAATCATGGGGCACCAACCACTGAGGAGGTAGCTGAAGTTTTGAAAAATGCCCACAGGTTAGCACCTAATGCTAAAATCAGGATTGGTAGGATTTCAGACTTTTACTACTCTATGATGAAAGAAAATGCGGATATTCCGGTTGTTCGGGGCGATATGCCTGATACCTGGATACATGGATTTATGTCCATGCCCCGCGAAGAGAAATCATCACGGGCACTCAGTAACGATATGTTTTCGCTGGAATCATTAAATACATTGCTAAATATCTGGAATGGGAAACCCGATACCCGCACCTCCACCATTTCCAAAGCTTCCGAGAATTTGCTTTTATTCTATGAGCATACTTTCGGAATGGCATTAAGCCATGGACATTCAGGGTATTGGTGCTATGGCGACGAATTCAATATCCAAAGGGCAAATGGAGCTTATAAACGTATAGAAGGCTCCTGGAAAGAAAAGGGTGATCGCGTTGCCCAGGTTGAGAAGACAATAATTCCGGCGTACCAGATCAAAATTCAGCAACTGGCCGATGCAGTAAAAACTGAAGGACAACGTGTGGTAGTTTACAATCCGCTGGCATGGCAACGAAATGGAATTGTGACAATTCATGCCAGTTCCTGGTCGTATCCAATAAAAGCTTTGAAAGATGTACAAACAGGAGAGCTCGTACAGGTTGAAAACAAGGGCAACATAATCCGTTTCCTGGCAACGGATGTTCCTGCATTTGGTTACAGGACGTATATCCCGGTAATTGAATCCACTGAAGTTAAAGAGACAAGTTTAAAACTGAAATCAGAGGAAGGAATCATTGAAAACGAATTTTTCAGCATTAAGATTGATTCAATCCATGGAGCGATCGCTTCCATCACGAATAAAAATACAGGTCAAAGCTGGATCAACAACAAAACTACAAATGGCTTTGGACAATACCTGTACGAAAGATTCAGCAAGGAAAACACCGATAAATATGCCAACGACTATATAAAGAACAAGGAAAATACCTGGAACTGGGCATACCAGGAACTGGGCCGTGTTAACCTGACAAATGAACCATACCATGCCGTAAAAGGAGGCAAAGCAAAAGTAATTTTGTCGAAAGATAAAGTTTCGGTGAGTGCAACCATGCTATTTAAAGCTGATTCCCTACTTCCGCAGGATTACCTTCTCACAATTAACCTTTACCAGGGAAGCCCAAATATTGAACTTATCTGGTCAATCAACGGGAAAAAAGCAGATTCCTGGCCCGAGGCCGGCTGGATAAGCTTTCCTTTCAATATCCAAAACCCATCTTTTAAACTGGGAAGACTGGGTGGGATAACGGATCCTTCAACCGATTTCGTTGAAGGTTCTAATTTTGATTATTGTTTTTTGAATACGGGTATGGCGATCCTCGACAAACAGAACAACGGCATGGGCATCTGTTCTCCTGACGCACCGGGAATCAGCCTCGGGGAGCCCGGATTATGGAAATATACCGGTAAATATGCTCCGAAAGAGGCAAATGTATTTTTCAATCTGTATAACAACCAGTGGAGCACCAATTTCACTGAATGGATTGAGGGTTCCTGGTCGGCCAGGTTTTATCTCTGGGATATCAGCAATTTTAATAATCTGAATGACATTACCATTCCTTCAAAAGAAATAATGGCTCCGATGGTGGCAGCAATATCTTCAACGAAAACCGGAACTTTGCCGGAAAATAATTTCGGAATAAATATTTCGATGAAAGGAGTTTGGATTACTGCATTCGGACCTAATCCGGACGGTGAAGGAACTCTCCTGCGCCTTTGGGAACAATCCGGCGAGCACGGAAACTGCAAAATTGAACTTCCTGAAAAATCTTCATTTACAACCGCAATTCCATGCGATCTGCGCGGCCAGACTCTTCATGAAGCACTAAAAATCAACAACCATCAATTTTCAACTGATGTTCACGCGTATCAACCTCTGTCATTTATTTTAAAATAAACCTTTGCTATGGCCACATTCTCAACCACTTCAACCAATCTGGATACTACGCCTTCGGGAAAAACTAACACATTCTATCTCTTTGGACTTGCCTTGGTGGCTGCCATTGGCGGGTATCTTTTTGGCTTTGATTTTGCTGTGATTTCGGGCGCTCTGCCATTTTTACGCGAACAGTTTGGCTTAAATGAATATTGGGAAGGATTTACAACGGGTTCCCTGGCATTGGGATGCATTATTGGTTGCCTGATCGCGGCAAAAACAGCCGAGAAATATGGCCGTAGGCCTGCTTTGTTACTGGCGGCCATTGTTTTTGCTTTTTCGTCTGCAGGAATGGCAAGTGCATCCGGGCTAACCATTTTTATTTTTTCTCGTTTCTGTGCAGGAATCGGTGTAGGAATGGCATCTATGCTGGCTCCTATGTATATTGCGGAAGTGTCACCGCCACAGGTCCGAGGCCGCCTGGTTTCCATTTATCAGCTTACCATAGTTTTAGGAATTCTGATTACCTCCATTGTGAATTATTCACTTCGTAACCATGGCGTGGATGCATGGCGATGGATGTTCGGCATGGGAATAATTCCTTCGGTAGTTTTCTTTACAGGAGTATATTTTTTGCCCGAAAGTCCCAGGTGGTTATTGAAAGCAAGAAAAGAGGATAAAGCTAAAAAAGTATTGTCAGCAATCGGTGATGAAAACTATGTTAAAGCTACAACAATTTCTATCAAACAGTCTCTGGAAGGAACAACTGTAATGAATTATGCCGCTGCTTTTAAGAAACCCTTTTTTACGGCAGTTGCCCTGGGTATCGGGTTGGCCATTTTTCAGCAATTCTGCGGAATAAATGTGGTATTTAATTATACATCCAATATTTTTGCGAGTATAGGTGCCAGCCAGGACGATCAGTTGCTGCAGACCGTTTTTATTGGCGGAGTGAATACGGTTTTCACCCTATTAGCAATTTCCCTTGTTGATAAACTTGGTCGCAAGCCACTGATGCTTATCGGCGCCGGCGGGCTTGGAATTCTGTATATTATTATTGCACAGGTTCTGGATGCGAAATCAGCAACATATTCAGCCATTTTTCTTTTAGCTGCCATCGGTCTTTATGCCACCACTCTCGCTCCTATTACCTGGGTGCTTATTTCCGAAATTTTTCCCAACAAAGTGCGCGAAGAAGCCACATCCATTGCTGTTATGAGTCTTTGGGGAGCTTATTTTGTTCTTACGTTTACCTTCCCCATTTTAGCGAAATTACTCGGTGGCGTTAAAAATACTTTCTATGTGTATTCCGTAATTTGTTTTGTGGGCTTAGTCTTTATTTATTTTAAGGTAAGTGAAACCAAAGGCCGAACACTGGAAGAAATAGAAAAAGGAATCTGAAATGATTAATCGCCAGCAGAAAAGATCGAAATCATGTTATTAAAACTTGTAAATAAAAGAGTTCTGACATTTACGGCTATCTCAATTCAATTATTGATAGCAACTATATCGTTTTGTACAACAGCCCAAAATAAGGCAGCTAGCGATTCAATTGAAATATACACACCGCGGCCTAAACCTACACCTCGAATCAACGGTCCTTTGGTTTATGGCTGCCATCCCGAAAATCCTTTTTTATACCGTATTCCCTGCCAGGGCGAGCGACCAATCCGCTTTTCAGTTGAAGGTTTGCCGGCCGGATTAAAACTTGATCCTGTAACCGGCATCATCACTGGCACTTCTCCCCACAAAGGAGAGTATAATTTGTTAATTAAGGCAAAGAATCCGAAAGGAACCGATACCAGGAAGTTTAAAATTGTGGCTGGTGATAAACTGGCCATGACGCCTCCCATGGGTTGGAACCACTGGTACGCACATTATGATCGAATTACCGACAAAATGATGCGGGAAGCTGCAGATGTAATGATCAGTAGCGGAATGGCTGATGTTGGCTACCAATATGTAAACATTGACGACTGCTGGATGAATGCTCCTGAAAATAAAGATTCTCTGCGCGTTGGCCCGTTAAGGGATGAACAGGGAAATGTTATTCCTAATAAGCATTTCCCTGATATGAGGGGTTTGACCAATTATATTCATGAAAAAGGACTTAAAGCCGGAATTTATACTTCACCCGGACCTTTAACATGCGGTGGATTTACAGGAGCCTACCAGCATGAAGAGCAAGATGCAAGGCAATTTGCTTCCTGGGGCTTTGATTTCCTGAAATACGACTGGTGCAGTTACGGCCATATTGCCACAGGAGGTACCCCGGAAGATAAAAACATTCCTAAATGGGGCGAGGGAGCCCCAAATATTGAAGGATACCAATATCCTTATCGGAAAATGGGCGATATATTGAAGAAACAAAACCGCGACATTGTATTTAACCTTTGCCAATACGGCATGGGCGAAGTTTGGAAATGGGGTGGTGAAGTAGGAGGAAATAGCTGGCGTACCGGTGGAGATCTTGGCTTTGAACTCGACCGAATTTTTGATGTGGCTCTTCGCAACAGCGAATTCCGGCAATATTCAAAACCCGGAGAATGGAATGATCCGGATTACATTCAGATTGGCTGGATAGGCAATGCCAATAAAATGGGAATTCCTGAACTTTCGCCTATGCCTGCTGCCATGCAGTACGCCTATATGTCGCTTTGGAGCCTGATAGCATCCCCTCTGATCTATAGCGGGGATATGTCGAAACTTGATGAATTTACCATCAATGTCCTGTGTAATCCTGAAATTATTGCTGTTGACCAGGATCCACTAGGCGAATGTGGATTAGTAATTCATCAATCAAAAGACTGTTTCCTGATGGTTAAAAACCTGGTAGACGGATCAAAAGCTGTGGGTCTGTTTAACCGTGGAAAAGAAGCGACAGAGATAACAATTAACTGGTCCGATTTGCAACTATCAGGAAGTCAGTCAGTACGCGATTTGTGGAGGCAGAAAAATTTAGGCGTTCAAACACAAGAATTTAGCTCTAAAGTTCCTGCACAAGGAGTCGTGATGATAAAAGTAAGTAAACCATAAATTCTTGGTTTTAAGGAATTTAATTTTTAAATAGATATACTATAAAAATGTCAGTTAAAGCCTGGTACGAAAAAGTAATCATCCCGACCTACGGAATCGGGAAACCTGAGAAAAATCCCATATTCCTTGAGAAACGTGTTTACCAGGGAAGCAGCGGTGTTGTTTACCCGCATCCGGTTATCGAAAAAATTCTGGACGAAAAGGTCGACCAGGAATGGAATGCCGTTTACCTCGAAAACCAGTACCTCAAAATTATGATCCTTCCCGAACTGGGTGGCAGGATTCAAATGGCTTACGACAAAACCAAGCAGCGTCATTTTATTTATTACAACCAGGTAATTAAACCGGCGCTTGTTGGCTTAACAGGTCCGTGGATTTCGGGCGGACTCGAATTTAACTGGCCACAGCATCATCGTCCAAGTACCTATCAATCAACAAGTAGTAGAATCGAAGAAAACAAGGATGGCAGCATCACCGTCTGGTGCAGCGAGGTTGAACGCATGTTCCGGACCAAAGGAATGGCAGGCTTTACGCTTTATCCGGATAATGCCTATCTCGAGATCAAGGTTAAACTTTACAACCGCACGCCACAGCCGCAAACTTTCCTTTGGTGGGCAAATCCTGCCGTAAAGGTGAACGATGCATATCAGAGTGTATTTCCACCCGATGTGCATGCCGTTTATGATCATGGAAGGCGAGATGTTTCCACTTTCCCGATTGCTACCGGCACCTATTACAAAGTTGATTATTCAGCCGGGGTTGATATCTCGAAATATAAAAATATCCCGGTTCCTACTTCCTACATGGCTGTTGAATCGAAATACAATTTCGTTGGCGGGTATGAAAATGACACACAAGGCGGTTTACTTCATGTTGCCAACCATCACGTTTCACCAGGTAAAAAGCAATGGACCTGGGGCCATGGTGATTTCGGACAGGCCTGGGATCGTAATCTTACCAATGAAGATGGTCCTTACATTGAGCTGATGTGCGGAGTTTATACTGATAATCAGCCCGATTTCTCGTGGATAATGCCTTACGAAGAAAGGGATTTCAAACAATATTTTATGCCTTACCGTGACTTGGGAATGGTGAAGAATGCCACCAAAGAGGCCATGGTAAATCTCGAATTAGAAGATGGAAAAGCACTTGTAAAAGCATATACTACAGCTAAGTATGCCGGCTCAACCATCCGCCTTGAAACAAAGGATAAGGTTTTCCTGGATGAAACTGTCGACTTTTCACCCGCAAAATCATTTAAAAAATCCATTGCTATTGACCCGGGACTGAAACCGGAAGATTTTTATCTCACCCTTAAAACAAATTCCGGGAAATTACTGGTTGATTATAGACCGGAAAAACTGGAAGCAAAACCTGTTCCGGAACCGGCAAAGGCAGCTAAAGAACCTCAGGAAATCAGTTCAACCGAGCAACTCTATCTGACAGGTTTGCACCTGGAACAATATCGCCACGCTACCTATAAGCCGACCGATTATTACCTGGAAGCACTTCGCCGCGAGCCCGGAGATGCCCGTAACAACAATGCAATGGGTTTATTGCTGATGCGGCGGGCACAATTTGCTCAGGCTGAACCTTATTTGCGGAAGGCTATTGATACTTTGATGGAACGGAATCCAAATCCATACGATGGCGAACCGTTGTTCAACCTGGGGCAGTGTTTACGATTCCTGGGCAGGAACGATGAGGCTTTCGATAAGTTCTACAAAGCGACATGGAATGCTGCTATGCAGGATGCCGCATACTTTAACCTGGCGCAGCTTTCGTCATCTAAAGGTAATTGGGATGAAGCCCTGGACACCGTCAACCGATCATTGGTCAGGAACTGGCATAACCATAAAGCCCGCCACCTGAAAGTCGCAATCTTACGAAAACTAAACCGGAATGATGAAGCATTAAAGTTTGCTGATGAATCGTTAGAGCTGGATGCATTTAACCTCGGAGTTTTATTCGAGAAATATCTTCTGTCAAATAATAAGGATGATCTGAAACTACTTCAGAAATTAGCTAATACTATTCACGATTATATTGAATTTTCTTTGGATTACGCCATGGCCGGCATGTTCGACGAAGCACAGCAATTATTGCACATAGGTATCGGACAATTTGAAGAAGTGTATCCGATGGCCTGGTATTTTATGGGTTGGTATGCATTAAAGACTCCATTCTCAAACAAACAATCCGCGGAAATTTTAGGTAAAAGTGAGGATGCGTTGGATTATTTTAAGAAAGCTGCACAAATGAATCCCGCTTATTGTTTTCCAAACAAATTGGAAGAAGTCATTGCTCTTCAATGTGCATTAAAATTAAACTCTGCTGATGCCAAAGCGCCTTATTATCTTGGAAACTTCTGGTATAATGCACGGCAATACAACGAAGCAATCAGCTGTTGGGAGCTTTCCCGAAACCTGGATGGGAATTTCCCCACTGTACGTCGTAACCTGGCCCTTGCCTATTACAACAAAACCAACGACCCATCCCGGGCAATTAATGAACTGGAAAAAGCATTTTATCTTGATACTTCGGATGCCCGCGTTTTAATGGAACTCGATCAGTTGTATAAAAAGTTGAATCGGTCACATGCTGAACGCTTGGCTTTACTCGAAAACCATTTGGATTGTGTTGCCTATCGTGATGACCTTTATCTTGAAAGAGCAACTCTCTATAACCAGCTTGGTAAGTATGAAAAAGCTCTCGAGTTATTGATTTCCCGCAACTTTCATCCCTGGGAAGGTGGCGAAGGTAAGGTTACAGGTCAATTTTTATATGCCCATATCGAATTGGCGAAAAATGCTCTTTCTGAACGCAACTTTGACAAAGCTATTTCACATTTGCAGTCAACAGTATCGTATCCTCATAACCTGGGCGAAGGCAAACTGACGGGCACCCGTGAAAACGATATTCATTACTGGCTGGGCTGTATTTACGAAGCCAAAGGTGAAATTGAAACCGCAAATACATATTGGGAAAAGGCTTCCCAGGGTTCTTCTGAGCCTACTGCAGCCATTTTTTATAACGATCAGCATCCCGATAAAATTTACTACCAGGGTCTTTCGTTATTGAAACTAAACCGGAAAGAGGAAGCCAACGACCGCTTCAGCCGGCTGAAAACGTATGGAGAAACACATCTTAACGATCATATCAAAGTCGACTACTTCGCTGTGTCACTTCCCGATTTACTTATTTGGGACGAAGACCTGGACCGCCGTAACGAAATTAATTCCCGTTATCTTATAGGATTAGGATTGCTTGGATTGGGCCAGCCGGGACAGGCCAAAGTGCAGCTCAACTCGGTGCTTGAAATGGATACTAACCATCAGGGTGCAAGGCAGCAAACGAATTCAATCCATACTTCGTAAATCAAAATGCTTTAATGTTTAAGATTTGTATCTTTGTTCCTTCAGAAAATTAAGTGTAAAACAAACCTTTTTAAGCATCGGTCCCAAACAGAATCTTTTATAACAAAATAATGGAAAATAGCACAACCTTGCTCGCAAAAATCAGTGAAGGCAACCACACCCTCAAAAGCCTCTATGGCCTTGACTCTGAAGTATTGCAAAAACAAGTTCTTCGTTATACAACTTTACTGAAATCCTTTCAGGAAACTTTCGATAACGATGAGGTGACTGTTTTCAGTTCGCCGGGCCGCTCCGAAATTGGCGGAAACCATACCGATCATAACCATGGCCGCGTGCTTGCAGGTGCTGTAAACCTCGACAATATTGCTGCTGCTGCAAAAAATAACTCCAATATTATCCAAATCATTTCGGCTGATTACCCCCGGTTCGAAGTGGATCTTTCGGAGTTAAATCCTGATAAAAACGAGTTTTACACCTCTGCTGCCCTCGTACGTGGTGTATGTTCGCGTACGAAAGAACTTGGATTTACGATTGGTGGTTTCAACGCAGTAATTGATGGTGAAGTCCCGAAAGGTTCTGGTTTGAGTTCGTCCGCTTCGTTTGAAGTGTTGATTGGAACAATCCTGAGTGAACTCTTCAACGAAGGAAAACTGGATCCGATTACAAATGCGATTATCGGGCAATATGCTGAGAATAATTTCTTTGGAAAACCTTGTGGCCTGATGGATCAGACCGCCTGTGCAGTAGGTGGTTTTATAACTATCGATTTCAAAACTCCTGCAAATCCGATTGTTAAAAAAGTGGATTTCGATTTTACTAAAACCGGTTTTGCATTGGTAATCACTGATACCGGCGGAAATCATGCCGATTTAAATGATGAATATGCCTCGCTTCCAGTCGAGATGAAATCGGTTGCCAAAGAACTGGACGCCAATGTTCTTCGCGAAGTGACCCTCGAACAGGTTGTGGAGGCTATTCCCGAACTTCGTGAAAAAACCGGCGACAGGGCAATTTTGCGCGCGTATCATTTCCAGGGCGACAACGCCAGGGTTGTAAAACAGGTGGAAGCTCTTGAACAAAACAATTTTTTGGCTTTCCTGCAAATGGTTATTGAATCGGGCTACAGTTCGTTTATGTATAACCAGAATATTTACCCGGTTAATAATGTGAAAGAACAAGGCGTATCGCTGGCGTTGGCATTAAGCGAAATGATCCTGAAAGGTCATGGAGCATGGCGCGTTCATGGCGGAGGTTTTGCGGGAACCATACAGGCATTTGTGCCACAAAATCTGCTCACAAATTATATTACAACTCTCGAACATGTTTTCGGCAACGGATCCTGCAAAAAGCTATTTATCCGGAATACCGGTTCAACGAAAGTCGAATTGTAATAAAGTGATCCCGATGTGCTTTCTTCTGAATCGGAAGCTATTGGATTTCATCTGAATTTTCCCAATTATACTAAATAAACACAGACTACATGGTTGAAACATTTTCCCTGAGTATTATAGATTATGCCATCATGGCGATCTATTTCATTTTCGTTCTTGGCATAGGCTGGGCTCTGAAAAAATACATGAAATCGAGCACCCAGTTTCTCGAAGGCGGGAGATCTATGCCTTCCTGGATCACAGGACTTGCATTTATCTCTGCAAACCTTGGAGCCTTAGAAGTATTTGGAATGGGAGCCTCGGGTGCCAAATATGGGTTGATGACAGCTCATTTTTACCTGATCGGCGCGATTCCGGCTATGATATTTCTCGCGCTGTTTATGATGCCGTTTTATTATGGTTCCAAAGCAAGGTCGGTGCCGGAATACCTTAAATTGCGTTTTGATGAGAAAACCCGTGGATTCAATGCATTTTCGTTTGCCATAATGACAGTGTTTGCATCCGGAATATCAATGTTTGCGCTTGCAAGATTAATGGAAGTGATGCTTCATTGGAATTTTCACTACAGCATAATTGCATCTGCAATAATCGTACTGGTGTACACTTACCTTGGTGGGTTAAAATCAGCCATTTACAACGAAGTTCTTCAGTTCTTCCTCATAGTAATTGGTTTTCTTCCTCTTGTTATCATTGGACTGCAGGATGTCGGAGGCTGGCAAGGCCTTACCCATCAACTGGATATTGTAGCCGTAAATAAAGGCTATGCTGCAGGCACCTGGACAAGCACCTGGAAATACCTTGGCTCTTCGTCTACTAATCCTATGGGCGTGGATTGGATTGCCATGTTTATGGGCCTGGGTTTTGTATTGGCATTTGGATACTGGTGTACTAACTTCTTAGTGGTTCAACGTGCCATGGCTGCCAAATCCATGTCGGCTGCCCGTCGCACACCGCTTATCGGCGCTTTGCCTAAAATGTTTCTTCCTATACTTGTTATTGTTCCGGGTATGATTGCCATGGCGCTTATGAGTATGCCCGACAAAGGATTACAACTTATTGGGAATAATGGTCAGACCGATTATAACATGATTATACCAACCATGCTGGTTCATTATTATCCCACCGGTTTATTAGGTTTGGGAATTACCGCCCTTATGGCTTCGTTTATGAGTGGAATGGCCGGCAATGTAACTGCATTCAACACTGTGTTTACATACGATATTTATCAATCCTACATCAGGCCTGGTAAATCGGATGCGCATTATCTGAAAGTAGGGCAATTCGCAACAATTTTTGGAGTAGGTATAAGTATTGGTGCGGCTTATGTGGCGGCAAATTTTAACAATATTATGGACTTACTGCAACTTATTTTTGCTTTTGTAAACGCACCGCTTTTCGCAACCTTCCTGTTAGGGATGTTCTGGAAACGGACAACCGGAAACGCAGCATTCTGGGGACTTATCACAGGTACATTTGCAGCCGCACTGCATTATTCGGTTACCATAGCTGAGGGAAAAGGCGGCTGGCTCGCCCATTTGGTTGAATATCCAAGCGCCATGGCACAGGGTTTCTGGACAGCAATTTATGCATTTACAGTGTGCCTGATACTTACTATAATTCTTTCGTGGACGACAAAGCAATTGAAAACAGATGAAGATCTCACCGGTCTGGTTTATTCGCTTACCCCTAAAACAAAAGACGAACCCGGCATTCCTTGGTACGATAAACCTGTAGTTTTGGCTGTAATCGTTGGTGCAATTAGTATAATATTAACAATCATTATCTGGTAGGAGGTTTAATTATGGATATGGATATTCGGATTCCCATTGGACTGCTGTTTGCAATCCTTGGTTTTATACTTTTAGCATTCGGGCTTTATTCAGCAAATGATACTGAGTTGTATGCGCGTTGCCTGGGCAGGAACATTAATCTCTGGACTGGAGTAACAATGCTGGTGTTTGGCGCATTTATGCTGTTTTTCTCGCTGAGAAAGAAGAAAACATTATAGTCTGAAAAAGTTGATAAAATAAAGAATTGTTCGAAATAGGAGGTATTAATAGGGATTAAAACCTGTTAATACTCCATTTCTCCGGATGAAAAAAAAATGCCACCCGAATGTGGCGCACCTCAATCGGAGGTAAGTTTAATAGCATCCCTTTTCTTTTTGAAAGAACATGTTGTCTGATGATGGAGCCCACATCAGGGATTTGTACTTTTATTTATTCTGTAATTTCTCCCATATTTCTCTCACATTTTCCTCGCCTTTTTTATACTCAACCCGGGTATTCTTTTCATATACTTCCCAACTTGGAAGAATATTAATTTTCCCTGAGTCGGGATATTCGGTTACATCAATTCCAATAGTCGTCCGTAAGTCAAGATATGTGCATGGTAAGTCGGAATGGTTGTATAGCTGATGCGCGCTTGTTTCACCGGTTTCAAAGAAAACCAGTTCACCCTGATTAAGCACTTGAAACCCATCCACTGAACGTAAAGTCATAGTACCTGAAATAATCATAATAAGCTCTTCGGAACTCCTGTGAAAATGATATGGAAATGAAAATTTTCCCGGATCAAGCTGCCGGATATCGAAAACAAGATTTTTTGCTTCAGTTACTACACCTAACCGTGGAATAAGGGTTTTCAATCCAAAATCTTCCAAAGAAGAAGTATCGGTTTTAAATTCAAAGTTTTCAGGTTTTATAATTGTAGGCATGGAGTTTCGGATTTAAGTTGAATGGATAGATGTAGTACGGAAACAAACAAAGCAGATGCAGATTGCTATATGGTAGGTCTGTATTAATATTAACACAGAAATTAAAAAAGTGTTTTTTATCTCAATAGGCATTACCCCTGTCAAAAGCACAAAAGACAACCTGGCATGCCGGTAAACGCTGGGCGTGGTTACCGTACTAAAAACTATTTATTAAAGAATAATTGGATTCAGTATGTAAAATGAGTTTCTCATTAAAATACTGACAGATAACACTATTTATTTTGTTTGTGCCGACTTTTCGGGTCCAAACAAATTATGCGGTTTTACGCTAAAAGTATTATTAAAAATATACACCATAAGGACAATGAATACGATAAAACCCAAAACAATCAACAACTGAACACCGGATGTTTTCTGAATATCCTGCTTCGATTTTGCATCACAAACTTCGCCTGGACAGTACTGAGCCTTTTCCTTATACACCAACGAATAAAATTTGCATCCCAAACAGATACCAAACGCCGATTCGAAGAATAAGAATATTAAGCAGATCATGCAGATAATACCCGTAATCGGGCTATAAGAGTTCACCAGATCAACGAGGATGAACATGGTTGTTGCCAGGATTATGCCTATTATCCAGGCAAACTTTTTTTGTTTAGCCCCTACATATTCGGGAACCTGGTTCCTTACAACCAAACGCCCGATTATTAACGTAGGCGAAAATTTAGGATTAATAAAAACACGGATCAGGATATCGGTAAGGAATATCACTACTGCATACTTCAGCATCAGGAATTCTCCTTTTGTTGCTGCCAGAAAGATGGAAATAAACATTAAAACGAACAGCATTCCTGCTGCAGCACGTATTTCCCGCTCGTTTAAAACAGGGATGGAATATCCTTCAACATCTTCTCCAAACTTGATCATTTTGTTTTCATTTTTCATTTTTGCGCTTTTTCTGGTTATCGATTTAGTTGATTAGGGAAACTTTTATTTAATCTGGTAAGCTAAGTTATCATTTTTCAAGTCTTTGAACAGCTGAAATAAAGCTGTCGGTGAAAAAGACATAATTTGACTTATTGCTTTCAAATATAAAATCCTGAAGGCTCTTACTTTGGTATTTGGAGAAATCACCGACAATTGCAAGCTTTACTCTATAATTTGAGAACTTCTGCAAAACCTCCCCGGCAAGCCTGGTTTTCAAGTCGAAGAAATCAGCATGCAGGTTTCTTTCGTAGATAATAATCCGCTCGCAATCCTGGGCCATTAAATCACCGAAAATATCCAGAACATCCTCGGATTGACCAATCAGAAAGGTCTCGTCAGTAAGTTCAGCAATGGAGATTTTGGGAGTTGGGTGAAAGTAGTTTAATTGCATATCGGGCGGAAGTTCGCAAACGATTTTGTCTCGCTTAAACATCAATCATAATAACTACTGACTTTAGCAGGATATAGTTATCCTCCGGCATAATTCAGTTCAACAAAAATATACCTTTTATTCCTTAATACCGCAAATCCTATATTATTTCATTTCAATATTTCTCAACCATTTAAAATATATAAACCAGTAAAATGAAGAACGAGGCCTCCCGGTTTT
This sequence comes from uncultured Bacteroidales bacterium, assembly GCA_903913645.1. Taxonomy (GTDB): domain Bacteria; phylum Bacteroidota; class Bacteroidia; order Bacteroidales; family UBA4417; genus UBA4417. Next base: position 21,539 of record CAIWMA010000157.1, read on the forward strand.
GAGAAAGCCTCGTTTTATTAGTCTGCTTTAAACGCTATTTTACTCTTTACCAGTATTTTAAATTACCTTATCGGTTTTCAGATCGCTTTGATACCAAAGAACGGTAAGGTGGATTCAGCATTTTCCTGGGTAATATGCAGGTAAAATTTCCCATCTTTAAAAACAAAGTACTCCAATTCCATGTGGGCATTTTTGTAAGTACAATCATACAATTCGCCGTGTTCCTGGACTTTGCCATATTTGTAA
>CAIWMA010000158.1 GCA_903913645.1 uncultured Bacteroidales bacterium
TGTGAATGCCGGGCAGAATACCATGTTTAAAGACAGTAAAGGCATTATCTGGATTGCAACAGGTTCTGATAAAACAGGACTGGTAAGGTTTAATCCTGCTGAAATTCATATAAACCCCAGACCTCCATTGCTGGAAATTCATAACATTAAAATAAATAATGAACCAGTTTCCTGGTACAACTTACTTTCTTCGCAAAAAAAATACGCAAATGTTCCTGGTTCAGAAAGTATTACAGTCCAATCATGTAAAATTGAAGAAATAGCAACATTCGGGAAATTACTGAATGAAGCAGGGAAAAACTCCATGATTCAGAAGTTCAAAGGCATTTGTTTTGATGGTATTGATAAATGGTATCCTGTACCGCAAAACCTTGTTCTTCCCTATAAAAATAACGACATTAGTTTTGATTTTACTGCAATTGACCCCGGAGCAGGACATTTGATTAAATACCAGTACATGCTTGAAGGATCCGACAAGGAGTGGAGCCCGTTAAGCAATAAATCATCGGCAAGTTTTGGCAATTTGTTCGAAGGCAGATATACTTTCAGTCTCAAAGCTCAAAATATTGATGGTGTATGGAGCAAACAACTCAATTATACTTTTACGATTTTGCCCCCTTGGTGGAGGACCTGGTGGGCTTATATTATATATAGTTTATTGTTTGCAATGGTTGTAATTATAGTGCATCGTTACCAGAAACAAAGGCTAATCCATATCGAAAGGGGAAAAGCGCAAATAAAGGAACTTGCCCAGGCAAAAGAAATTGAAAAGGCCTATACCGAACTCAAAGCTACCCAGGCTCAGCTAATCCAATCCGAAAAAATGGCTTCCCTCGGCGAGCTCACTGCTGGCATTGCCCACGAGATTCAGAATCCATTAAATTTCGTAAATAACTTTTCGGAAGTAAGTAACGAGTTGATTGATGAAATGAATGAGGAACTTGATAAAGGCGAGTATAAGGAAGCCAAATCCATAGCTTCCGATATCAAACTAAATCTGGAGAAAATAAACCACCATGGGAAACGCGCCGATGCCATAGTAAAAGGGATGCTACAACATAGCCGAAGCAGTAGCGGCATAAAAGAGCCAACTGATATTAATGCTTTGGCTGATGAATATTTACGTCTTGCTTATCATGGTTTGCGCGCAAAAGACAAATCATTCAATGCTATTTTGAAAACTGATTTTGATGAAACCATTGGCAAAATTGAAATTATTCCACAGGATATGGGGCGGGTTATTCTCAATTTAATAACTAATGCATTTTATGCTGTTAACGAAAAGAAGTTACAACGCGGATCTGCTTATGAGCCAATCGTTTCGATAATTACACGAAAAACAAATAGTAATGTTGAGTTGTTAGTTACTGATAACGGCAACGGAATTCCTCAAAAAGTACTGGACAAGATTTTTCAGCCCTTCTTCACTACTAAACCGGCAGGGCAGGGAACCGGATTGGGATTATCGATGAGCTACGACATTATTAAAGTTCATGGCGGCGAACTGAAAGTAGAAACAAAGGAGGGCGAAGGAAGTGCGTTTAGTATCCTATTGCCGCTTACTGCCAGATAAAACCAGAATATGAATACAATTTTCAAAAAAGTAGTTGTTTTATGTTGCATCCTGTCTTTATGGATTGCGCAACACTCTTTTGCACAGGATTATTGCTTTAACTGCAATGCGGATTCACTTGTCCAAATTTTACATAAAGCAAAAACAGACAATGAAAAAATAAGAATTCTTACACTACTTATTGATCTTAAAGTATTTGACGTTGGTAGCGGCGAATCAAGCAAGAGTGACAGTATGGTGCTGGAAAATGTACAATCCCTGATAAAATTAAGTGCCACTCTAAAAGTTAAAAATATTGAAGCATATAAGAGTTTGTCTGAAGCACTTCAATCATTGAATAAAAAGAATTACCTGGCTGCTCAGAGTTCGTTTATAAAATCAATTTCCCTATTTGATAAAAGCCATAGAAAAATACCTCATCTGCTTGCCGCTGTGCGATATACCTATAATTCAGCGGGCAACCAGGAAGACCGGTTACAATTTTATACGGATAAACTGCACTACTATCTGATAAACGGCCCTTTTGAAAATGTAGCGCCATGTTACCATGGAATAGGCGGATACTATTTATACAAAGCCGATTATAACAAAGCGCTCTCAAATTATTTAAAGGCAGCGGAAATCTATAAGAAATTTGATAATCAACCGTATCTGAACGACCTGGGCGTAATTGCGATGAATTACGCAAATTGGGGAAACAACCAAAAAGCTCTTGAATACTTCAAACTGGCTATTGAGTTTAACCGGATTGTTAAAGATAACCGAACTTCGAATCTTATATACAACAGCCTTTCGAATATAAACCGTACCCTTAAGAACTACCCCGAAGCCTTACTTTATGCTGATAGTGCATTAACACTCAACAATAATCACTTCCGAACTTTTATGGCAATATCTTATGTTGAGAAAGCTTTAACGTTGATATGTATGAACCGGCTCCAGGAAGGAATTTACAATCTCAATCATGCTAAGCAAATCGCTGATTCAGCACATTCTAAGGTCTACTCAGCTTCTGGTGCCATGGAGATAGATTTTGGTTATTACCAATATTATTCAGCAATAAAAAAATATGAAGAAGCTGGCAGATCCCTGAAAACAGCTTATGAAAAATCAGTAGAAGCCAAATCGAATGAACTCCAGTTAAAATACCTGAGGGAACTTTCATTTTTTTATGGGCAACAGCATAATGTGACCTTGGCATCTGAATTTTTAAAGAAGTTTTTCGACTTAACCGATCAACTGAATCGGGAACACAGTTCCTTTAAAATTGCTCAATATGAAAATGAAGAAAAGGAAATCCAGCAAAACGACAGCATTAATGTTTTAAGACAACATACTGCTATCCAGTCAGCTACGATTAAAAAGAGCAATACAATTTTATGGGGTTCTCTGATAGCCCTGATGATAATCAGTGTTTCTTTGTTTTTTGTCTTTCGACAATACCAGTTGAACAAGAAAATATTGTCCTCCCTCAGGAAAACCCAGCGCCAGTTAATACTGTCTGAAAAAATGGCTTCCCTTGGCGAACTCACTGCCGGAATAGCCCATGAAATACAGAATCCTTTGAACTTCGTCAATAACTTTTCGGAAATAAATACAGAATTAATTACAGAAATGAAGCTGGAGATAAAGGCAGGAAATCTGGATGACGTAAAAGCAATTGCTAATGATATTGAAGCAAACGAAAAAAAGATTATGCAACATGGTAAACGTGCCGATGCCATTGTAAAAGGAATGCTTCAGCACAGCCGAAGCAGTACAGGAGTTAAAGAGTCAACCAATATCAATGCACTTGCCGACGAATATTTGCGGTTAGCCTATCACGGTTTGAGAGCCAAGGATAAATCGTTTAACGCTGCTATGAAAACGGATTTTGATGAAAGCATTGGAAATATAAATATTATTCCACAGGATATTGGCCGTGTCATTCTGAATTTGATTACAAATGCATTTTATGCAGTTACTGAGAAGAAACAGCAACTGCCGGTTGGTTACGAACCTACCGTTTCAGTAAGTACACGCAGGACAAACGGGAAAGTGGAAATCAAAGTGGCGGATAATGGAAATGGCATTCCTCAAAAAGCGCTGGATAAGATATTTCAGCCATTCTTTACTACTAAACCCAGCGGGCAAGGTACAGGATTAGGATTGAGTATGAGTTATGAAATTGTTACCAAAGGTCATGGTGGCGAGTTGAAAGTGGATACAAAAGAAGGCGAAGGTGCCGAGTTTACCATTATTCTACCAGTTTAAACAAATACAATCAAATTATGAAAATATTAGTAGTTGACGATGAAAGAGATATTCAAACCTTGTTTGAACAGAGGTTCCGGAAGGAGATTAAGGATAAAACCCTGGAGTTTGCATTTGCATTTTCCGGCGAAGATGCACTTATTTACCTCAACCACCCGGAACATCAAACCGTGTTAATTCTTTCGGATATTAATATGCCGGGGATGAGCGGCCTGGAATTACTAAGGCATATTAAACAAAGATATACTGCCCCGCCACCACTTGTTATGATGATAACGGCTTATGGAGATGCCGAGAATTTTAATAAGGCAAAAGAATTGGGCGCGGATGATTTCTTGACCAAACCAGTTGACTTTAATTATTTAAAGGAAAAATTTAGACAATAAGCAATGGCAAAAATTTTAGTAGCCGATGATGAGGTTGATCTGGAAATGCTCATCAAACAAAAATTCCGTCAGAAAATACGAGAACAGGAATATGAATTTATATTTGCTGTGAACGGTAAAGATGCCCTGGAAAAAATTGTGCTGCATCCGGATGTGGATATTGTATTGAGCGATATCAACATGCCCGAAATGGATGGATTAACCTTGCTTAGCCGGCTGAGTGAATCAAGCCCGCTTATTAAATCGGTAATTGTTTCTGCGTACGGCGATATGGAAAATATACGTACAGCTATGAATCGTGGAGCGTTCGATTTTATTACCAAGCCGATCAATTTTGAGGATTTATCGTTAACTATGGACAAAACCATACGGCATTGTGCCCAGATCCGCGAAACGTTGAAGGCTATCCGAGAAAACAGTATCCTGAAAATGTATGTTGACGAAACTGTTCTCAATTTTATGGGCGGACGAGAGTTTGAATCTTCTCTGATGGCAAATGAATCTGTTGAGGCAACCATTGTTTTTATTGATATCTGCAGTTTTACTTCCATCAGCGAAAATGAAACACCTGATACAGTTGTGAAATTGTTAAACAGTTATTTCGAAGTGATGGTGAAGGAAATCATTCTGCAGGGCGGTTATGTTGATAAATTTATCGGTGATGCAATCATGGCTGTATTCCGTGGCGATTATCACCTCGACAGGGCAATTGATGCATGCCTGGCTCTGAGAACAAAGATTGGGAATTTGCCTCCGTTATCTGATAAGGTTTCATTTATCCCCAATGTTTCAATAGGTATTAACAGCGGCGAAATGATTTCCGGTAACATTGGATCCGCAAGTTTACGTCGGCTTGATTACACTGTAATAGGCGATACTGTAAATACAGCCCAGCGTTTGCAATCTGCTGCCGGCCCTGGCCAGATTTTGATTAACAATATTTCCTATGAAAAAGTAAAAGAATCGTTCAATTGCAGGAAAGTTGGGGAGGTAAGTCTGAAGCATAAAGCCAATGAAGTAACAGTTTATGAAGTATTGGATTAAAAGCAACTAATCCGTGAATTTTATCTGATATCTTTCTGAGGCAGTATTTTGGACAATTCCTTCTTTGAAACTGAGCTAAAAAGCTTACTTGCTTAGGCCAATATACAGCCACTTGTGAATCAGTAGAATAAGTATTGTAAGCTTTTAAGTTTAATTTTATTTTTTAAAGAATCGAAAAATAATTTTTATATCTGAGTTGTCTGAAAAGTCAGGAATCTTTATATTTGTAATACTTTTGCCTGGAAAAACAATCAGACTCCACACGATTGCACACTGTGGAGCGTTTTCCGTTAGTTTAGCCCAACTAAACAATAACTAGACATATAGCTTCATAACCATTTTATTAATCGAAAATGAAAAGCGAAAAGGTCAGGATTTATCCTGGCGAAGAATTTAGAGAAATTCCAGTGGACTATTCCTTAAAATTGCGCTATGCGGTTTCTAATTATGGAAGAATGGTAAGTTTTACTGACGAAATAAAAAACGGGAGATTGCTTAAAGGAACAAAGTCAGAAGGATATAAAGTATTCCGCTTTAAGATTTACCGGGATAAAAAAATGTTGAATTCACATCTGTTTATATGTAAACTTGTTGCGCAGAACTTTCTCCCTAAGACTTCAGAAGATCAGATACATGTTTTGCATCTGGATTACTGCCGTAGCAACGATACTGCCAGCAATCTTAAATGGGCAACTGAAACTGAAAAATTTAACCATAGCCAAAAAAGCCCCTTGGTGTTACAGGCCAGGAAAAAACGGATTGAACCTGCAACAGCAATTAATGGACACAAATTGACCGTGACCAGGGTAATGCTTATTAAAAAACTTCTTGCCAATCCTAAACAAACAACGCGTTTGAAAATGATCGCTAAACAATTTGGCGTTAGCGAAATGCAGATCAGGAGAATTAAGAGTGGTGAAAACTGGGGCTATATAAAAGTTTAAGAAATATTTTCAGGCTGAGTTTCCAGATTAATACGGAATTTTATCCGTTTCCTCAATCCATTTATCAAAGACTTCATTCGCCTCATTCCGAAGCAGTTGCATTGGGGTTAACTTGCGTTTATTCGTAGGTAAAGCCAGTTCAGAGTAAAAAAGTTCATCATCAAATCCTGCTCTTGCCGCATCATTCCTGTCGGCAGCGTAATAAAGTTTATCGATGCGCGACCACATAATTGCACCCAGGCACATGGGGCATGGTTCGCAACTGGCATATATTTCGCATCCCGAAAGATCGAATGTTTCCAATACCTTGCAGGCTTCACGTATGGCAACCACTTCGGCATGTGCCGTCGGGTCATTTGTCGAAGTAACGCAGTTTCCCACAGATGCAATAATTTCCCCATTCCGGACTATCACAGCGCCAAATGGTCCGCCTTTCCCGGTTATGATGTTTTCTTCGGCCTTTTTAATAGCCTCAAGCATGTATTTATCCTTGTTATCAAAAGTCATAAGCAGCTGTATTCTAAAACTATAGTGTAGTCAATAAGGTTAAAAATTTAGGTTCCTGCATACCGGTTGCGATATCCTACATTCTTTTTTCGCCCTGTCGCCCCTCGCCCAGTCACCTCTTCTCTCTTTTTTAAATCTTTATTCCCTTTTCTCCCACGAGCCGGGAATATCTTTAATCAGCAACGCTTTTTCAAGTATCTTTACATATTGGCTTCTCGGAATCATTTCGCCGCCAAGGCTTTCCAGGTGATTGGTATATACCTGTGCATCAATTATTTTGAAATCCCAACTGCGAAGCTTTCCGACCAGGTGATTGAAAGCAACTTTTGACGCGTTCGATACATGATGAAACATCGATTCGCCAAAAAAGGCTTTTCCAATTGCAACACCATATAATCCTCCAACCAGATTGCCATCGAGCCATGCTTCGGCTGAGTGCGCATACCCGGCTTTGTGAAGGGAAGTATAGGCAATTTTCATCTCACGGGTTATCCAGGTTCCATTTTCGCCTTTACGGGGCGTTTCGGAGCAGTTTTTAATAACTTGCTCGAAGGCCGTATCAACTGTTACCGCAAATTGCTGTTTCTTAATGCTTTGCTTCAAACTATGCGAAATAATCATTTTTTCAGGAAAAAGTACCATCCGCGGATCAGGCGACCACCACAAAATCGGCATTCCTTTCTGGTACCATGGAAAAATCCCTTTCGAATATGCAAGTTTCAGACGCTCAATGCTTAAATCGCCGCCTATAGCAAGCAGCCCGTCCTCATTAGCTTTATCAAGGTCAGGGAATTCAAAGCTTCGGTACGAAATTTCAACTGGCATTTTCAGATTTAAAGATGCAAATATAATTTACTTACCGGTGTTTTTGCAGATGTTGCAGTTTTAAACGATAAAATCAAATTTATTCCTGAAAATGCTTTCACCCGTTTCACATACAGGAGTTGGATTATTTATAAAATAATTCTCTATTTGATAGAATGAAGCGTTTCTGTATTTGAAGGTATTTGATGGTACAGCCCAAATTCAGCCAATGCAGGTGTAAGCCTTGACTGGTTTACAGTTAGCCTGACTCTATTTGTGTGAACCGAAGGAAAGCGAAGCATTCGTTTAAACCCAATAGTAGTTCCATCAGTAACTTTCTGCCATTTATTGCCAACCCATGCTTCGAGTGTAAAATGCTCGACTCTTTGCCCGATATGTATATTTTCCTGCAATACCAGCACATCAAAATCCGAAAAATCTTTTAACTTTAATTCAAACGAAAATGGAATATTCCCTTTTGGATTCCATGAAGTGCTGTTGTTCTGATCTGTTAAAATATTGATATTTAAATTTTTATCGTTAGATTTTATGAATCCACCGGCAGCCATATTATAAGTAAATATAGCATCTATCGTATTTCTCCATGCTTTTAATGACTTGATATCAGCATTGTTTATCAATCCAAAACTGTCGGGTGGTATGTTCAGCAGCATTTGAGAATTTCGTCCAACTGAGCTGAAATAAATATCCAATAATTTTTCCGGGGTTTTAACCTGGCTATTTTCACTTTCGTGCCAAAACCATCCTGGTCTGATTGAAACATCCACTTCCGAAGGGTACCAGATCAGGTTTTTAGCTTCCTTTATTTGTAATCGACCTCCCAGGTCCTGGCCAACCAAATCGCCTGGCGGGATAAAACCATTTTCATGATTTGTTTTCTGTGATTTTTCAGTAATATTTTCCTGGTTGGTAAGCTCATAAGGAACAACGCTCCATTCCGTTTCGCGACCGTAACCACTTTCGGTCCCAACCCACCGCACGTCAGGTCCAATAACTGCAATTACGGCATCGGGTTGTAATTTTCTTATGAGTGAATAGTATGATTCCCAGTCGTAATCCTGTTTGTTCCCATTCGGACCTTCACCACAGGCGCCATCAAACCACACTTCGTCAATTTTGCCATAATTGGTAAGTAGTTCCGTGAGTTGGTTGAGTACGAATTTGTTATATTCAGGTGAATTTCCATAGCTTGGTTCATGCCGGTCCCATGGTGACAGATAAACTCCGAAGTTCAGTTTGTATTTACGGCATGATTCTGAAACTTGTTTCACGAGGTCACCCTTTCCATTCATCCATGGACTTGAAGCGACACTGTGATTTGTATATTTACTTGGCCACAAGCAAAATCCATCATGATGTTTGCAGGTCATGATAAGCATTTTAAACCCAGCTTCACTGATTTCTTTAGCCCATTGATCGGTGTTTAGGAGGGTGGGGTTGAAGCGTGCAGGATTTTCGGTGCCAAGCCCCCATTCCTGGTTATAAAAAGTGTTTAGTCCGAAATGTACAAAAGCTGTAGTTTCCAAATGCTGCCAGGCAAGCTGACGTGGCGAAGGAGTTATATGTGCCGCTGCTTCAACAATTTCTGCTTGCGAACTTCCGGGTTTTAGAGTTACGAAATTATTTCCTGCATATTTTTCTTGTGCTAAAACAGGAAGATGCAATAAAATAAAGGATAAGATTAGTGCCAATAAAACTTTCAATGCTGAATTGTGAACTTTTTTCATTTTCAATAGAGCAATTTATATCAACAAAACGATTGAATTATTTTTATGTACCCAGCGAATCTAGTATTACTTTGCATGCTTCTTTAATCTGTTCTTCGGTAATGGTTAGAGGCGGAGCAATCCGTATAGATGAATCATTGAATAAAAACCAATCCAGTATTATTCCGTTTTCAATACATTGGTCGATTACTCTTTTTACATGGGCGTAATTATCAAGCTGCAAGGCAATCATTAATCCGGCAGACCTTATATGATTGATTGCCTTATTTTTTTTGAGAAGATGTACAATAAGTTTACTTTTAGCGTCAACACTTTCAATTAAATTTTCATTAATTATAACCTCAATATTTGCGAGTGCAGCTGCACAACTTACCGGATGTCCTCCAAACGTGGTGATATGCCCCAGCACAGGATTGAAAGTAAGTGTTTGCATGATTGCGTGAGATGATATAAACGCACCTAATGGCATTCCTCCTCCTAATCCTTTGGCTAACAATAGTATATCGGGAATTACATGGTATTTCTCAAAAGCAAACATTCTCCCGGTTCGGCCCATTCCGGTCTGGATTTCATCAAATATGAGTAATGTTCCTGTTTCATTGCAACGGTTTCTTAAATTGGTCAGAAACTCTGGCGTTCCCACCATAATTCCTGCTTCGCCCTGAACCGGTTCCACGATTACACAGGCAGTTTTGGTTGTTATTACATTTAACGCTTCAGTAGAGTTAAATGCAATATGCTCAATTCCAGGCAATAAAGGTCCGAATGGAATCTGGTAGCTTTCATCGCCTATTACACTAAGAGCTCCATGCGTACTACCGTGATATGCATGGTTAAAGGCAACAATTTTTCTTCTGCCGGTAAAGCGTTTTGCAAGCTTTAACGCTCCTTCAACCGCTTCGCTGCCGGAGTTAACAAAGTAACAATTGTTCAGTTTTTCAGGAAGTAAAGCTGCCAGAACACCGGCAAGTTTTACCTGTGGGGATTGAATATATTCACCATAAACCATAAGGTGCAGGTAGCTATCTAGCTGATCTTTAATAGCTTTCACAACTGCAGGATGCCTGTGGCCAGTATTACTTACCGAAATTCCGGATATCAGATCCATATATCTCTTTCCTGAACTATCATAAAGATACACTCCCTCTGCTTTCGTAATTTCGAGTGCAAGAGGCGAATCACTGGTTTGAGCCAGGTTGTGTAAAAAAAGTTGTCGGTTGGTCAACATTAATATGAGAATATTACTCATCAAAAGTACAATTTAATGAGGTAAATTCATTTTAAGTTTGCTTCTAAGTCAAAATTAATGTATTATTGTATAATATTAATTCGGATGAAGGATAAAATAATAGTTATAACAGGAGCTTCATCTGGAATAGGAAAAGCATTAGCATTCGAATTTGGAAGGAATGGAGCAAAGGTTGTTCTGGCGGCACGTAATTATGCAAATCTACTGAAAATTGAAACCGAACTTCATACACTTGGAATTGAAGCATTAGCAGTTCAAACTGATGTTAGCTGTGAGATTGATTGCCGTAAGCTGATTGAAAAAACACTGGAACGCTTTGGCAAAATTGATGTTCTTATTAATAATGCGGGAATCTCCATGCGGGCTCTTTTTATCGATCTGCAACTCGATGTAATGCGTAGATTAATGGATACAAATTACTGGGGTACTGTGTATTGTACAAAATTTGCTTTGCCTCATTTATTAAAAATTAAAGGTTCTTTGCTTGGTGTGATTTCTATTGGCGGCTATATAGGAATGCCGGGAAGGAGTGCATATTCCGCATCGAAGTTTGCTGTCCGCGGTTTTCTGGATTCCATTCGTTCCGAAAACAGTAAAACCGGATTACATGTTCTGGTTGTAGCTCCGGGTTTTACGGCTTCGAATATACGGAGGGAGGCTCTGATGGCTGATGGCTCGTTACAAGGCGATACTCCGCGCAAAGAAGACCATATGATGACCGCCGAAGCAGTTGCCGCACATGTATATATAGCCGTAACAAAAAGGAAACGAAAGCTTATACTTACTTTCCGTCAAGGGAAATTAACGGTACTGGTAAGTAAAATTTTTCCAAACTTTGTTGATAAACAGGTTTACAATACATTTGCAAAAGAACCTCAATCCCCCTTAAGCTGATACTACGACACTACAACAACTCTGAACTAAAAATCCCTGGTATCCTTTCAAATAACATTTAATTGTTTAATGCTGAATTAACACGAATCGAAATCATAATTAATTGATAAACAATCATAAAGGCATAAAATGGATATTCAAATTGTATTAAAAAAAGGATTGGGCGATATCCATTTCGGATGTACACCCGAAGTTGTGAGGGCTGTATTTGGTGAGCCTGAAGACGTTGAAGAACTTGAAAATGCCTTAGACGGCAATGTTGAAAGTGTGGTGTGGAATTATCCGGATTCCGGACTGAATTTTTTCTTTGATGCAGCCAACGGCGAACCTGACCTGAGCACCATTGAATCTGATAATCTTGAAACCGTGCTTTTTAACGCCAGGATTTTCAATATTACAAAAGATAACATTATATCCCTGATGCATGAAAATGGGTATAAGGATATAGAAGAAGATGACGAAACCTGGGGCGAACATCGCATTACGTTTGACGATGCTCAACTCGATTTCTATTTTGCCGACCAGGAATTAACGCTGGTAAGCTGGAGTTCACGTTAAAAGAGGGATAGGAAGGAGGTCCGATTTCGAAAGAAATAATAATCCTGAATTTATTCGCTCAAAAAATCACAAATCGTTTTCAGATACACATCAGGTTTTTCCCTGGAAATGGAATGTCCTGCATCTGGAATTATAGCTAATCTGTGATTAGTGAAAAGTTGCAGGTATTCGTTTGTAAAGCCCCATTTCTGGTTGTCACATTGCCCTTTCATAACAAGTACCGGGATTTTGGACTTTCTTAAAACAGGTCGCGGATCTTTAACAGAAGCCAGGCTTTTGATCGTCATAACCTGTACATAAAATCCGCCACCGCCTTCATCTCTCATATCTAAAGAAGTATCGCAAACCGTTGATTTGTTAAGTTTGTTGTTGAGCAAGGTTTGGAAATCATCAGCTTCTGAATCCGAAGCCAGCTTTTTGCCAAATAATTCGGCCCATTTCAATATAAGTTTACTTCGGATATTTTGCACTGCTATATTGGCCAGAGCATTTGTGTATTCAGGTGCTTTAAGATGTAAACTATCTGGTGGTAAAACGTTGGCAAGCTCCATATTCATTGGTTGTATCGGGCCCGGACCGGTAAAAATCACTTTTTCAACTTTTGCAGGATTGTCAGCAATAAATAAAGTAGCCAGTATGGCTCCCCACGATTGCCCGATTAAAATTACTTTCTCTGCCCCGATTTTCTTTGCAATTTCTTCCAAATCTCTTTTATGCCTCTCAGTTGTGTATTCGTTGATGTTTTCGAGTCTGGCAGAATGTCCTCCGCCAACCTGGTCATAGAGGTACACATCATACCCGATTTCGGAAAAACCTTTAAATAATTCAATTGTTTTTTCAGTATAAAAGCCGCCTGGTCCTCCTTGCAGGAAAATGATCGGAAATGATTTTTTTAGTCCTTTGGCAGGGATTAATGTATAAGCAATTCGTGATCCTGTCGGCAAATTCCAGTAAAGAGTACTTTTCTGCTCTTTGATATGTGGAACATTGTAGGTGCGGGGGACGAATAACACAAATAAAAGAATCACTAAACCTGACGATAGCAGGGATATGATTAATCTTCGGATAGTTATTTTCATGGAAGTTGGTGATGCAGATTTAATTTCCGGAAAGGCGTCAGGCTTTCCGTTTGTATAACGGATGATGATCCAGAATATTTTCTCTTAGGTACGCTCTGTCGAGATGAGTGTAGATTTCGGTAGTTGTGATACTTGCATGACCCAGCATCTCCTGTACAGCTCGTAGATCGGCACCTCCTTCAACCAGGTGAGTGGCAAATGAATGGCGTAAGGTATGAGGACCAATGGTTTTTTGAATACCGGCAATCAGAGCCAGTTCCTTTATGATCATAAAAATCATTTCACGCGAGAGTTTCGCTCCCCGCCTGTTCAGGAATAAAAAATCTTCATTTCCTTTTTTAATCGTGATATGACAGCGGATTTCATGGAGGTAAAGATTGATTTGCTTCAATGCTTTCCCGCTGAAAGGAACCAGTCGCTCCTTGTCGCCCTTGCCGGTAATGCGCATAAAGCCTTCGTTGAAATAAATGCAGCTGATTTTCAGGTTTACCAGTTCCGATACGCGCAAACCGCATCCATACAATGTTTCTATCATGGCTTTGTTGCGCTCCCCTTCGGGTTTTGATAAATCGATGGCGGCAATAAGTCGTTCAATTTCGTTCACGGTCAGGAATTCGGGAAGTTTCCTGCCGGTGCGCGGCATATCAAGCAGCAGGGTAGGATCGTCGCTGATCAGGTTTTCGAGCAACATGTATTTGTAGAAAGCCCTGATCCCTGAAATAATACGCATTTGCGAACGCGCGTTCAGCGAAGTCTGGTTAAGCCATTTCAGGAAATCCTGCAAGTGATGCAGCGTAATTTCGTTCGGTTGAACAGCGATATTATTCTCTTCAAGGAAGGCCGTAAGCTTTTCTATATCATGCTTATACGCATCCACCGAATGCAGCGAAAGCGATTTTTCGAGCCTCAGGAAAGCATCAAATCCACGACGGTACGATTCCCATATCATAAACACAAAGGTAAACTTTTGCCGGATTGTTTTATCTTTGCCCACTCAATGCAAAAAGGATGTTAGAAAATGAGTGTTTTGAAATATAAAAATCTCAAAAATAAATTTCCTGCACTTGTTGTTTAATTGATAAAATGTACATACTTTTGCACCCCTGTAATAAAAATGAATAACCAATGGCTAAGAAGAGCAAAGAAGCACGGGTACAGATAATTCTGGAGTGCACAGAGCATAA
>CAIWMA010000159.1 GCA_903913645.1 uncultured Bacteroidales bacterium
ATAACTTATAGCTCATAACTTATAGCTCATAACTTATAGCTCATAACTTATAGCTCATAACTTATAGCTCATAACTTATAGCTCATAACTTATAGCTCATAACTCATATCTTCATCCAAGCTTCCCTGTCACTTTTTCAACTTCTTCAAGTATTTCGCATGATTTAACCAATGCTTTCATCGCATTATGATCATTGTACAAAGGTCGGTCAATTTCCAGGAACTCTACATATCGGCGAATAACTTCTTTTGCTTTGGTTACCCCGGCTCCAAAAGAATATTCCCTGAAATCTAGTGCCTGTGCTGCAGCCATGAGTTCAATACCAAGTATTCCGTAGGCATTATCAATGATCTGGAAGTTTTTTATTGCGGTATTCATGCCCATACTAACAAAATCTTCCTGGTCGGCAGCAGCCGGAATGGATTGAATGCTGGCAGGCGCCGATAGTATGCGTTGTTCAACAATTTGCATATCGGCAGTGTACTGGCTGAGCATAAGTCCTGAAAACATCCCGGCTCCCTTGGTAAGGAATGCAGGTAATCCAACGCTAAGTGCTGGATTGTTAAGCCGGTTCATTCGCCGTTCGCTCAATACACAAACCATTGTTATCACCATGCCGGCCATATCCATAGGAACCGAAACTGGCGATCCCTGGAAATTAGCACCTGAAAGCTGCATATTTTCTTCAGGGAAGAAGATCGGGTTATCACCAACGCCATTCAGTTCAATTTCAACCTGTGATCTGGCATATTTTAAGGCATCGTGCGCTGAGCCAATTACCTGTGGTGTCGACCGCATGCTGTATGCATCCTGCACCTTGCATTTTACGTGGCCTTCGGAGAGGTCGCCACCTGCAACCATCTTTCGGATGGCTTCGGCACTGCGAATGGCACCGGCAAATCCGCGGACCTCATGAATTCGTGATTCATATGGTTTCATATTGGCTTTCAGCGCTTCAAGCGACATGGCGGCAGCTATTTCGGCTTGTTTCAGGAAGTTATTGGCATCGACCAGGAAAATGGCGCTCATAGCAGTAAGCACATTGGAGCCATTTATAGTTGCAAGCCCGTCGCGAGCCATTAGTCCCGGAACGGGAATTCCTGCTTTGTCCAATGCATCTTTTCCTTCCAGCAACTCACCTTTATAATACGCTTTTCCTTCGCCCAGCATAAGTAAAGCGATCTGCGACATGGGAGCCAGGTCACCGCTTGCACCTACCGATCCTTTCTGGCAAACAAAAGGCGTTACTCCTTTATTCAGCATTTCGACCAGAGTTTGCGTAATCTCGGGCCGGCACCCGGAATTGCCGTGAGCATGAACATTGATACGGCCCAGCATTGCGCCCCGCACGTATTCCAATTCCATAGGGTCACCAATACCGGCAGCATGATTATAAACAAGGTATTTCTGAAATTCTTTTACCTGATCATCATTCAGCACTACTTCCGAAAACTCCCCGATGCCGGTGTTGACACCGTACATTATTTCATGTGCGGCTATCTTCCGTTCGAGCATGGCGCGACAGGATATTATTCGCTTTAAGGCTTCGGGATGCAGCTCAACTTTTTGGTTGTGCCGTGCTACATTTACCACATTTTCGATGGTAAGACCTTGTCCGGATATGATTAGTGGCATGATTGGAGTATTGGTTGATGGGTTGATGGGTTGATGGTTTGATAAGTTGATAGGTTGAAGGGTTTGAGAGTTTCTGAGTTGGTGGGTTGAAGAGTTGATGGGTTTTAGAGTTGAATGCAATTTCCAACAAATTCCGGTTCTACTATTCGTTTGGCAAACCTATTAAAAAAAGTTGAACTGTTACTTATCTAATAAGGATAAATATTTTGAATTACGCACATTTTGCCTGGCACTTAGCCTGGTAGATGGAAATTGTGGTTTTGAATAAATTCAAGTGAATTATCGATTAATTCATACATCAGCACATCATCCAGAACATAGGGAACTTTCTGACGGTATTCATTTATAATCGATTGAAGGAATGGTGAAGTATTCGCTATTCCTCTGAATTCGAGGGCCTGGCATCCTGCCATCAATTCGATGGCAAGTATGCTTTCAACATTTTTTACAACCCGCAAGGCTTTGGTGGCAGCGTTTGCGCCCATGCTGACATGGTCTTCCTGTTCGTTGGAAGAAGTAATGCTGTCGACTGAGGAAGGCGTGCAGAGTTGTTTGTTCTGACTTACAACCGATGCTGCTGCATATTGCGGGATCATAAATCCGGAGTTCAGTCCGGGATGAGCTACCAGGAATTCAGGCAACCCGCGCTGGCCGGCAATCAGCCTGTAAAGTCTTCTTTCAGCAATGTTCCCGAGTTCCGCAAGTGCTATGGCTATAAAATCGAGTACGAATGCCAGTGGCTCGCCATGAAAATTGCCTCCCGAAAGGATCAGGTCTTCGTCGGGGAAAATGGTAGGATTGTCGGTTACTGAATTTATCTCACGAAGAATTACTTCGGCGGCATGCCTTACGGTATCCTTCACAGCTCCATGAACCTGTGGAATGCACCTGAACGAATACGGATCCTGAACAGCTTTTCCCGGTTTATCTATCAATTTACTTCCCTGGAGAATGGAACAAATATTATGTGCAGTTTCAATCTGTCCCGGGTGAGGCCGGATTTGCTGTATCAGGCTGTGAAAAGGATCAATGCGGCCATTAAAAGCTTCGAGTGATATTGCTGCCGTTATATCGGCAAGCCGAAGAAGTTTAAATGCTTTTAACAAAACAAGAACACCATGTGCGCTCATAAATTGTGTGCCGTTCAGCAAAGCAAGGCCTTCTTTTGATTTCAGTGTAATTGCTGGCAGACCATGTTTTTCCATGACAGGAGCGGCTGGCTGCAAGGTATCCTGGTAATAAACTTTGCCTGTGCCTAAAAGCGGTAGAACCAGGTGTGCCAATGGAGCCAGGTCGCCGGAAGCGCCTAAAGACCCAAGTTGGCGGACTTCAGGAAGAATATTGTTGTTATACAGATCAAGTAATCGCTGAACGGTTTCTGTCTGAACCCCTGAGTGCCCCAATGATAGTCCGTATGCTTTAAGGATGAGCATTAGCCTGACAATTTCCGGTTCTACTGGCTGCCCGATTCCGCAAGCATGGGAAATCACGAGGTTTACCTGTAACTGCGAAAGGTCTTCCTTGGAGATGGTTCGGTTACAAAGTGATCCAAATCCTGTAGTTATGCCGTAGATAGGATCTTGCTGGGTATCAATTTTATGATCGAGATAGCTCCTGCATTTTTCAATTCTTGCAACCGACTCCGGCGATAAAGCTATATGGTTATCAGCTGCAAACATATTTTCAATCTGCGCAAAGGTAATAGGCGTGGGGGTAATATATAAGGTATTGTCTGCCATTAGTAGGTATAGGTATTTGCACCTTTTAAAAGGTGTATTTGTGTAAATAAAATAAAGGAATTTCCAGCCCGCGGTTTGCAGGCAAAACAAATTATAACCTAGAGGCAGGTCCTGTTAATCTGGATGATGAAATATAAATTCCATTGCATAAAATGCGGGTATCAGGATTTGGGGCAAAAGTAAATAAATATTGATTGCAGCTTCAATATGTTTTCAACTTATGTTTTTTGCAACAGGAATCATTAAGATGGCTGGGCCTTTAGATTGTTTAAATTGTCTTTGCGCTCTTTTTTTATTTACATCGCGTCTTTGCGGTAAAAATATTTTAACGCAAAGTCGCAAGGAGAAAGCTAAGTTCGAAAGGGTTTATTATATAGATAAATTAAATTGAATACCTGATCAAGTTGATTTATAGTTTGAGTTTTTCAATGATCTCATCTCCCGTAATCTTCTCCTGCTCACCAGTAAGCATGTTTTTTAGTTGAAAAACACCAGAAGCTGCTTCCTCGGCACCGATTATAATGGTGTAAGGGATTTTTTTATTATCGGCATAGCCGAATTGTTTCTTCATTTTCAGCGGTTCAGGATAGATTTCGGCAGAAATGCCTGAATCATGCAGTTTTTGAAGCAGTTTAAGGCTTACCAGTTCTTCATTTCCGCCAAAATTCACAAGCAATACAGTAGTGGCCTGCTCAAGGTCCTGAGGAAAAAGTTTCAATTCATTCAATACATCGTAAATACGGTCGGCACCAAATGATATACCAATGCCAGACATGCCTTTTAGCCCGAAAATTCCTGTAAGGTCATCGTATCGTCCACCACCACTGATGCTTCCCATCTGAACGTAGTTGGCTTTGATTTCGATAATCGCACCGGTATAGTAGTTAAGCCCTCGGGCAAGGGTGAGGTCTATTTCAACATTGGTTTCAATTTTCAGAGTATGAATGAAATTGAAAATTGTGCGCATTTCTTCAATGCCTTTTAGTCCTGTTTCGGACGAAGACAAAATAGTTGAAAGCTGATTGAGTTTTTCCAGGCTGTTTCCTTTTAATTCCAGTATAGGCTGAAGTTTTGCAATAGTCTCATCACTCAGGCCTTTTTCGGCAAGTTCTTTATTTACGCCTTCCTGGCCTATTTTATCAAGTTTGTCGATGGCAACTGTAATATCGGTTATCCGGGCCGATTCGCCTATGACTTCGGCAATCCCGGAAAGGATTTTACGATTATTCATCAGGATGGTGATGCTGATGCCAAGTTTTTTGAATATTTCTGAGGCAATAGTCACCATTTCAACTTCATACAACAATGAATTACTGCCGATTACATCCACATCGCACTGGTAAAATTCACGGTAACGTCCTTTCTGCGGCCGGTCGGCACGCCATACAGGCTGAATCTGGAATCTTTTAAAAGGAAAAGTGATTTCATTGTTATGCTGTACCACGAAACGTGCAAAAGGAACGGTAAGATCGTAGCGGAGGCCTTTTTCGGAAATATGTTTCAGCATTTTCCCGGTTTCCTTGCCTGCGTACACATCTTCCGGCACATCCGAAAGGTAATTTCCCGAATTCAGAATTTTAAAGAGAAGTTTGTCTCCTTCTTCGCCGTATTTACCCATCAGCGTACTCAGGTTTTCCATGGCCGGAGTTTCAATAGGCAGATATCCATGCAATTTGAAAATACTGCGGATTGCATCAAAAATATAGTTGCGACGCGCCATTTCGACAGGAGTGAAGTCGCGGGTACCTTTTGGGATGGAGGGAGAGGACATGGGGAATTGTTGATTTACGATTGTTGATTTACGATTTTTTTAATTTGAAAATTTGAAAATTTGAAAATTTGGGAATTTGGGAATTTGAGGATTTGAGGATTTGGAAATGAGAAATAACTCACTGTTTAAATCTCATAACTTATATCTCATAACTCATAACTCAAGTCCCAGTTCTCCAAACACCTTTTCCAGGAATACTTTTGCCTCAGACGTGCCTTCTTTTGGTGCCCAGGGAGCTGAACTTCCTTCGGTATGAGGGACGAACGGACCTTCCTTAATTTCAAACACCGCGGAACCGGTTTCGAGTGAAGTGAGCATGTGGAAAATATTTTCTTCAAATTCTATCCCCTGGATGCCGGTAGCTGAACTTAATATGGCATGATCGCAGATGGTGCCATCATCGTTAAAAGAAACTGCCAGTATAGTTCCACGCAGCAATACAAAAGATTCCTCTTTTGTAGTATGCTTGTGAGGGCGGATGTAAGTCCACGGTTCCAGTGCATTCAGCAAGCGCTGAACAGGATCGTTTAATTCGGGGTGAAAATTGTAATTCATCCTGAGCCGTGGTGAGGTTCGGGCCTGTGATATAACATTATCAATGAGTTCGGCTGTTATTTTGATCATAACTTGGTATGATTAAATTATATTGATAGTAACTATGCAATCAATTTCCTGAATTTAATACGTTTCGGACCTTCGTCACCCAATCGTTTGCGTTTGTTTTCTTCGTAATCGGTGTATCCGCCTTCGAAGAAATAAACCTGCGAATCGCCTTCAAAAGCGAGGATATGCGTAGCAACGCGATCAAGGAACCAGCGGTCGTGGGAAATAACCACAGCACATCCGGCGAAGTTTTCCAGACCTTCCTCCAAAGCGCGAAGTGTATTTACATCACTATCGTTGGTTGGTTCATCAAGCAAAAGGACATTGGCTTCAGATTTCAGCGTAAGTGCAAGGTGGAGACGGTTACGTTCACCACCGGATAGTACGCCGGCTTTTTTACCCTGGTCAGCGCCGCCGAAATTAAACCGCGAAACATAGGCTCTTGAGTTAATGAGTTTGCCTCCGAGTTGAATGGTTTCATTGCCTTCTGAAATAACTTCCCAAACCGATTTCTCCGGATTTATATTGGCGTGTGCCTGGTCGATGTAGCCGACTTTAACTGTATCACCAACAATAAACTCGCCTTTGTCGGGCTGGTCGATTCCCATTATAAGGCGGAAGAGAGTGGTTTTCCCGGCACCGTTAGGCCCTATGATGCCTACAATTCCTCCGGGGGGAAGCATAAAATTGAGGTTATCAAATAATACTTTTTCTCCAAAAGCCTTGCTAACACCTTTAACTTCAATAACCTGGTTACCAAGACGCGGGCCATTTGGTATATAAATTTCGAGTCTTTCTTCTTTTTGTTTCACATCTTCGTTGAGCATTTTCTCGTAAGAATTCAAACGGGCTTTGCCTTTCGACTGACGGGCTTTTGGCGCCATCCGAACCCATTCGAGTTCATTTTCAAGAGTTTTACGGCGTTTGCTTTCGGTTTTCTCTTCCATTTCCATCCGCTTGGTTTTCTGCTCAAGCCATTCGGTGTAATTGCCTTTCCATGGAATGCCTTCGCCCCGATCCAGTTCGAGTATCCACCCGGCTACATTATCTAGGAAATACCTGTCGTGGGTTACAGCGATAACTGTTCCTTTATATTGTTGCAGGAAATGCTCGAGCCATTCAATGGATTCAGCGTCCAAATGGTTGGTTGGCTCATCAAGTAAAAGGATATCCGGCTGCTGAAGCAGAAGACGGCACAAAGCCACGCGGCGACGTTCACCACCCGAAAGTACTTTCACCGAAGTGTCACCTTCCGGGCAACGCAGAGCGTCCATAGCTCTTTCCAGTTTTGTATCGAGTTCCCATGCATCATGCTGTTCGATAAGATCCGTAAGCTGGCCTTGCCTTTCAATGAGTTTATTCATCTCATCATCGCTCATTGGTTCCATAAAACGGTTGTTGACTTCCTCGTATTCCTTCAGCATGTTCACAACATCCTGAACGCCTTCTTCCACAATTTCTTTAACGGTTTTATTTTCATCCAGGTGTGGCTCCTGTTCGAGCATGCCAACAGAAAAGCCAGGTGAAAAAACGACTTCACCAAGGAAAGATTTTTCCATTCCGGCAATAATACGCAGAAGTGTTGATTTACCCGATCCGTTCAGACCGATGATGCCGATTTTAGCACCATAATAAAAGGAAAGGTATATGTCTTTCAATACCTGTTTGTTGGGTGGATGTATCTTTCCTACACCAACCATCGAGAATATTATTTTTTTGTCGTCAGCCATGGTATTTTTTTGTTTTGAGGGGATGTTTTAAATTTTGAGATATGAGTTATGAATTATGAGTATGCGTTTAAGCATATTATTGCTGATCTGTTCACTTTCGACCATTTTCTATTAGCTATTAACTATTTTCGAATAGATTTTCCAGGATTTTAGTAGTACTCTCCCAATTGAAATTTCTTTTTACGAAATCATGACCTGCTTTCGCAAGTATTCCTGCTTTGGTCTCATTCTTCAGACAGTTAATGATATGATTTGCATAATCCTGCGCAGTATTTCCAACGAGTATTTCTTCATTTTCTTTTGCTCCCAGCGCCTGGTTGGCAAGCAATGAAGTAATGCAAGGAAGTTCCATTGCCATGGCTTCGAGGAGTTTGTTTTGCAATCCGGTTCCTATCCGCATCGGGGCGATAAAAACCCGGGATGATGCATAGCTGATCCGGATATCGGGCAGCCAGCCGGTTACAGTAATATTTGGTGCCACCAACGCCTTTACTTTTGAATGTGGATTAGCTCCTGCCAAAATAAGTGTAGCTTTTGGAAGTTCCTTCAATACCAATGGGAATATCTCCTCAGCAAGAAACTTCGCTGCATTAATATTCGGCGGATAGCCCATGTTGCCTGTAAATAAAATGTCATATTTCTTTTCGGCTTCCACCGGGCTGAAATAAGCCTGATCAACTCCGTTTGGGATTATAACGACTTCGTTTCTCGAAGGATGGGGCAACAGTTTACGATCGGGGAACGAAATGATAGTTTTATGTTCAAATTTATCAAAAATGTCATGTTCATAACGGAGTAACCTTTTATATTCCATCATGAAAAATATTTTTGTGAAGGGCGATGAGGATTCAGCCTGCCGCTTAGCGCCGAGTGAGAAAACATCCTGGTAATCTAGTGTTTTCGGTATTTTGCTCTCTTTAACATATTCTGAAACCCGGGTAAGCTGGCAATAGATATGATCAGGATTGCATTTTTCGATCAGTGAATTAATTTGCTTTTGTGCGCTATGACGATAAAAATAACCAACCTGGAAAGGATTGCCGTTAAAGAAAGTTTTAATGGCATTCCACACCAACCCGGTCTTTTTTGTAGGAATAAGATGAATTTCACTGCAAAATTCACCCAGGACTTTTATCGCTTCCGCATGCAAAGGCGAATCGCTCAGGGCGCATAATATAATTTCATTTTGCTTTGCCAGGCAGCGGATCTGATGGAATGCCCTTAGCTTATCGCCTTTCTCGACAGGAAATGGTATACGCGAAAGCAAAACAAATAGTTTCATAAAAGGGTTGAGCGTCTTCGGCTATTTATATTTTATTTACTGCATTAATGATACGGCTGCAAGCGGCAAGGTAAGAGGCGATGATTGGGCATTTCCTGCCTGAAGAGATCTCTAAATGTGACTTCTTGTGGCTTCGGACTTCCATCTTCCGACCACCGGCCTGATTTCAAAACGGAGATTTATTTCTTTTTCACCAATTCAGTAAAAAAATCAGTAAGTTTCATCATTAATTTGTTGTTATCGTGTTCTTTGGCAATAAGCATACGTGCGTTTTTACCCAAGGAATCGCGTAGTGCTTTTTCGTTGCATAGTTTCACTATTGCATCGGTAAACGATTTGGCATCCTTGGCAATAAGGAGGTGTTGGCCGTTTTCATAATTTATTCCTTCGGCCCCAATTGCAGTAGTTATTATCGCTTTACCTGCAGCCATTGCTTCCACGATTTTTATCCGTATTCCGCTTCCTGAAAACAAAGGGACCACCATGATTGAATACTTTTGCATATATTCCCATACGTCAGGAACTTCGCCATCCACAATTATGCGAGGAACCGAAAGTTTCAACAGCCAGTCAGGCATATATCGTCCGGCAAGATGAAGTTCAATGCCAGGCAGTTTTTTGGTAACTGAAGGCCAAACCTCGGAAATCAGCCATTTTATACTCTCTTCATTAGGGTACCAGTTCATGGATCCTATATGAAACAAGGAAGCTTCCTCAGGCTGAATCGGGTTCTCGGACAAAGATTCGAGGTTGATCCCGAATGGTATTGAAATGATATTGGTACTATGCGAGAGCCTGTCGAGGTTGCGCGCATCCACAGGGGTAATGGCAATAATCCCGTCCATCTTATTCAGGATTCCGATCTCAAAACGTCGTAACGACTGGTATAAATGATTAAGGTAAAATCTTTTAAATGGATTGGGACAATTTTCTGCAATCCGCTGCCAGATTTTATGTTCAATATTATGAGCCCTGAGTACTACCGGCGCTTTTGAATATTTACGCAAAACATCCAGGTAAGTAGCCATTTGCAAGGTTTCGAGCTGAATAATATCAAAAGTGTCCTTGCGAAGGATATCGGTTATTTTTTGTGCAAAGGCTTTGGTATGAAACCGGGTAACATGGTATGACTTACCTGAAAAAAAATTAAATAAAGCGCCTGGTACCGTGACCGACAAGTCTATATCTACAAATTCAATCTGCGTTTTTTCTTTGAAATCCGCAGGAATTGTATACGGATCAACTGTGTATTTAATAGTATTGGCTGCAAGTACCTTAACAGTATGCCCGGCTTGTATTAATCCACTGATCATGGCATACATGGCAATAGGACCTCCTTCACGCTTGGGCCAGGGTGATTTATTGCAGAGGATCAGTATCTTCATTTATTGTATTTTGTTTTTTCTTGAATTTTTTAACTACTGTCCTGAAAAAGTGCTTGTAGCTTTCGGCATCCATGATGTTTGAATCGGTTGCTGCTTTATACGCCAGGAAGACGCCTACAGGCAGGAAAATCATTGTCGACATCCACATTCCTTTCCATGGTTCGGTTACAGCAGAGCGAACTGCTTTTTCGCCTGTAAAGGAAATCACGTGATAGGCTACAAAAAGAAGCACTGATATAACCAATGGCATTCCAAGTCCTCCTTTACGGATAATTGCTCCAAGCGGTGCGCCAATCAGGAAAAGTGCAAAACAGGCAAACGAAAGCGTGAATTTCCGATGCCATTCTATATCGTAGCGCGCTTTTAATTCTACTTTTTCTTTTACCATCTGCCGGTTATATTCATACGATCCCTTCGCATTACGAGCCATGCCAAGGGCGTAAGAGGCAATGGATTTTCGTTCGGCAATATCCCTTTTTTCAAAAGCCACAACGCCTTTGGCCGGTGGTAAAATCTTCATCAGGCTATCCGTAAGCTTAATCCTTGTGAAATTTGGATAATAACTCATAAGTGAACTCTGCAGTGAACCTACCTGCCTGCCAACTTCAATACCGAGCGAATCCGAAGCATATCGGAGCTGATGAACATTAAGCATGTAATAGGCATTCTTGAAAAATTCATCATCGGATCGGGTCATTTTAAACTGCGACAAATCAAACTTGATTATTTCACTCGTAAACCCGGTACGTTGAAACGGAATCTTCTGGCTGTCGGAGTTGCCTTTTTCCTCGTAATTGATGCCATTGAAAAGGGTAAGCATAAGGTTGTTCCCATCAACCGTTTGTTGCATACGTCCCGAATCAGCCATTACCAGCTTCGTATTGCCCTGAAACTGTGTATGATCATAAATCATTACTTTGCGTATGGTAATACCATCCGGATCTTTTTTTCCGATACGTATAACATAGCCCTGCAATCCGGAATAAAAGATGCCATCGCGGATATTCAATGAAAGTTTTTTCTGCCGCACGTCATACAAGGTAGACCTGAATTTCAGGTTGGCATAAGGGAAAATGATATTAGAGTAATAAAATGCGCCTACACTGATTAGCAATGAGAAAAGTCCGAGGGGCATCATAACTTTCCGCAGCGAGATCCCTGCCGCTTTCATGGCTACCAATTCATAACGCTCGCCTAGATTTCCGAACGTCATAAGCGATGCCAGTAATATGGAAATGGGTAAAGCCATGGGCACGAATGTAAACGAAGCGTAAAACATGAGCTGGACAATAATATTCCATTCAAGTCCTTTACCTACAAGCTCATCCACATAACGCCACAGAAACTGCATGAGCAGAACGAATACTACAATAAAAAAAGTAGCTAAAGCAGGTCCAACATACGAACGAAGAATCAGCAGATAGAGTTTTTTCACAGATGTTTTTTTTGCAACCGGCAAAGGTACTACTAAAAGTGAATAGTGGAGAGTGAAAAGTGAATAATGAAATGGGAATGTTTTGAAATAAAGAAATGTGGATAAGGTTATTAGCAGATGGGAGCATGCAGATATAGCAGTATAGGGGAATAGGCAGTAGGAAATGAAAAGCTTTCCTTTTCTGATCATGATTCCAGAAAGCATTTTTTTTATCTTTGCCTCAGGTTAGCTACTGACTTAACTATGGAATACCGGATAATAAGTGTCGAAAACAAGCTTACCAGTAAGCTCTTTCACGATGTAATACGAACGATATACAATAAGGACAATAATTTTGTTTGTCCGCCTGATGCGGTTATCGAAGGGATATTTACCCCGGCCAGAAATACATTTTTCAATCATGGCGAAGCAAGCCGCTGGATATTGGTTGATGAACAAAACAATTTAGTAGGTAGGGTTGCCGCATTTATAAACACCAAGAAGGCGTATACTTTCCAAGTTCCAACCGGTGGTATGGGGTTTTTCGAATGTATTGAAGATTATAAAGCTGCCGAAATACTTTTCGAAACCTGCCGGTCTTGGCTTGCGGAAAGAGGCATGAAAGCCATGGATGGGCCGATTAATTTTGGTGAAAACGATAATTTCTGGGGTTTGCTTGTCGAAGGTTTTATCCCTCAATCGTTCGGAATGAATTATAATCCTACCTATTATAAAAGTTTCTTTGAAAAATATGGGTTCACGATCTACTTTGAGCAGGTCACGAATTTGATTGATCTTACCAAGCCTTTTCCCGAACGCTTCTGGAAAATTGCCGATTGGGTGAGGCAGAAACCGGAATACAATTTCAGGCATTTCTCGTACAACGAAACCGATAAATTTATGGCTGATTTTATCGAAATATATAATGATGCCTGGCAGTTTCACGAAAATTTTACACCAACTGATCCTGAAGCTATCCGCGCTATGCTTTATGAAATGAAATCGTTTATGCGGCCCGAATTTGTTTGGTTTGCCTATCATGGTGATGAACCTATAGCTTTTGAAATGATGCTTCCTGATATCAATCAGCTGTTCAAGTATTTCAACGGCAAAATTAATTTGTGGGGCAAACTGAAAGTTGGGCTGATTGGGAAAAAACGCATCTTTACCCGTGCACGAATCGTAATTATGGGTGTGAAGCCACATTTCCAGAAATCCGGTATCGAATCAGCACTTTTCTGGCATATGGATACAGTGATGAAGAAGAATCCTCAGTACAAAGAAATTGAACTTTCGTGGGTCGGCGATTTTAATCCAAAAATGAGGGCGCTACACGAAGCTGTTGGAGGTAAATTTTCGAAACGACACATCACATATAGGAAATACTTCAGCAAAGATAATGCTGCTGGCCGCTCTGTAATTATTCCGCTGGATACACGTGAAAAAGTGGTTGGGCAGGATTGATAAAGGTTTATTGATATTTCAGGACTCAAATTCCAAGATTCAAATATTAAGACTAAACTATTTTAAAATGTGGTTAAAAATATTGTAAATCATCACCTTGGGATTTTGCTTTTAAATTTTGACTTCCTTTTTTGTCCAGCCTGAAGTTTTAGCCGTAACATATACCGCTTTTTATATCTTTGCAGTCTGAAAACGGTGAAATGCTTCTGAGTGAAATCAAATTCCTGGTCCTGAAAGATATTAAGCTTGAATTCAAGCAGCGGTATGCCATTAACGGCATCCTGCTGTACGTGGTTTCTACCATATTCGTGAGTTATCTTTCATTTGCCAGAATTATTGATCCAGCTACCTGGAACAGTCTTTTCTGGATTATCATGCTTTTTGCGGCTGTTAATGCGGTTTCAAAGAGTTTTGTACAGGAAAGCACATCCAGGCAATTGTATTATTACACCGTTACAAGCCCGCAGGCAATTATCCTTTCGAAAATGATTTACAATTTTGTACTGATGGGTGTTCTTTCCCTTTTATGCCTGGTTGTATTTACCGCTTTAATGGGTGGATTTGTTGTAAATTACCCTTTGTTTATCAGCGCTTTATTGCTTGGGAGTTTTGGTTTTGCATCCTCACTCACAATGATATCGGCCATTGCATCGCGTACAAATAATAATTTTGCTTTGATGGCGATATTGAGTTTCCCGGTCGTAATGCCATTGCTGCTTATACTGATGAAAGTTTCTTCAGCTGCCCTCAATGCCGGAACAGTTTCGGGCAATATGAATTTCCTTGCTGCGTTATTTATGCTCAATGCCATTGTAATTGCGATGTCGTATATATTATTTCCATACTTGTGGCGGGATTAGGGTGTTGGAGATATGAGTTGTGAGTTATGAATTATGAGTAGCGGTTGTCGGTAAATTAGTGATGAAAGATAATTTGGATGATAGAAAGTGGTTTGTATTTGATCAAATGGAAGCGCAGACCAATGAAAATTAATAAGTTACAAATTAGTAAAAAGAATAAATGAACAATTTTTTTAAAAATAACTGGTGGAAATTACTCGGCGTTCTGCTGATCCTGTACAGTATTATTGCCGGTTTTCTTATCGATATACCTGAAGTTCAGGGAAATATCGGTCAATCGATGCGGAATTTGTTTTTTCATGTAGTAATGTGGTTCGCCATGATGGTCATGTTTGGAACATCGCTGGTTCGGAGCCTCCGTTATTTGTCGACTTTCGACATTAAACACGATGTGTATGCAATTGAAACCGTTAACGTTGGATTATTTTTTGGCGTTTTAGGAATCATAACCGGAATGGAATGGGCTAATTTTACCTGGGGTACACCCTGGACCAACGACCCTCAGTTAAATGGAGCGGCAATTACAATCCTGGCTTATTTTGCTTACCTGGTACTCAGACGTTCTATTGATGAGGAAAATAAGAGAGCGCGTATCGGTGCTGTTTATAATATTTTCGCTTTTGTAATGCTCATTGTTTTTATTGGCATTCTGCCAAAACTTGCCAGCGGATCATTGCATCCGGGCGCAGGAGGAAGCTCTTCAACCGTAAACAGTCTTGATTTTACTATGCGGTTGGTCTTTTACCCCGCCATTGCCGGATGGATAATAATAGGATACTGGCTTACTGGAATCCGTGTGAAAATGGATTTTATCAGGCAGCATCTCGATAATCCGGAATAAGTGGTTTTGATATGCAAATAATACCTGATTTTAAAACTTAAATAACTTTGCTTTGTTTAATAAATACAAATTTTAAAATGATAGAATCGAAAATATTTGTGGTGATCATTGTTCTTTCAACTGTTCTTGTTGGACTGGCAGTGTATCTTTTCTCGCTCGACCGAAGAGTATCTAAAATGGAAAAAGAAATTAAAAATAACAAAAACTAGACATGAAGAAGACACATATATTTATACTTGTATTTGTAGTAGCAGCTATCGGCGTGATAATGAGTTTGTTTGCCAATACAAGTACATACACTGATTTTTCTGCAGCTGTCGAAAATCCCGGGAAGGAATTTCACGTAATTGGCAAGCTGGTGAAAGAAAAACCTATTGTGTACGACACTAAAGTGGATGCTAATAAATTCACGTTTTACATGACAGACCAAAAAGGCGTAGAAAGACTGGTAACGTATAAAGGAGCCAAACCACAGGATTTTGAAAAGTCGGAGCAGGTTGTAGTAATCGGAAAAATTGAGAACGATGCATTCCTGGCAAGCAGCCTTTTGTTGAAATGTCCGTCAAAATATAATGATAAAAAGCCGGAAACATTCGGTGACAAAAATTTCGAAGCTGTTGAAAAACCTTCAGCTAAATAAAATGACTAGAAGGCTCGAAAGGCCTTCTTTTTTTTGTTCAAAGGATACAGTTTGCGAAATTCAAAGTTGATTTGAATTTAATTATATTTCAGATATTTTATTCCTGAATATTCTCTTTTCCCGGATCGTTATTATTTTGTAGTTTGGTCAGTTATATCTAACTTTCTGCCATAAAACCCTCTTCGTAATGTCATTCCCTAATTTACAGGCATTTATACAATTACTCGAGCAGTCAGGCGAGCTAATCAGAATCAAGGATTTTGTGTCGCCGCACCTTCAGATCACCGAAATCGCTGACCGTATGAGCAAACATAACGGGAAAGCACTTCTGTTCGAAAACAATGGTACTCAGTTCCCTTTGCTTATCAATTCGATGGGAACCGAGAAGCGGATGTGCATTGCACTAGGCGTTCAAACACTTGATGATACTGCCAGGCAGATTGAAGAACTCATGGCAGGACTTATGACTCCACGTGATTCCTTTTTTAGTAAACTTGCGTTTTTGCCTACATTGGCTGAAGTTGCGAAATTTATGCCTGGCCACAAAAAAGGGAAGGGCGCTTGCCAGGAAGTTGTATTGGAAAAACCTGATCTTACGCAATTGCCTGTTCTTACCTGCTGGCCGTTCGATGGCGGACCTTTTATCACTTTGCCGGTTGTGCATACAAAGCATCCTGAAACAGGTGTCCGCAATGTCGGTATGTACCGTATGCAGGTTTTTGGTCCTGACACAACAGGTATGCACTGGCATCTCCACAAAAATTCCGCCGCTCATTACCGCGAATACAAACGGCTTGGTTTGAGAATGCCTGTTGCCGTTGCCCTTGGCGGCGATCCGGTTTACACATACTGCGCTACCGCTCCTTTACCTGAAAACATTGATGAATACATGCTGGCCGGTTTTCTGCGAAAAAAGAAAGTAGAACTGGTAAAATGCCTGACTTCCGATATTGAAGTGCCCGCTGATGCTGACTTTATCATCGAAGGGTATGTCGATCCGGATGAAGATCTGATACTTGAAGGACCTTTTGGAGACCATACCGGGTTTTATTCGTTAGCCGATTACTATCCGGTTTTTTATGTAACATGTATCACACACCGGAAAGAAGCAATTTATCCGACTACCATTGTTGGTATTCCGCCTCAGGAAGATAAATGGCTAGGCAAAGCTACTGAACGCATATTTCTTCCGCTTATAAAACTGAGCATGTTACCCGAAATTGAAGATATGGTTATGCCCGATGAAGGTGTTTTTCATAATATCGTTCTGGTGAAAATAAAGAAAACCTATCCCGGGCAGGCTCAAAAAGTGATGAACTCGTTGTGGGGAGCCGGGCAGATGATGTTCAACAAAATACTTGTTGTTACAGATGCCGATATTGATCTGAATGATAGCAATGCAGTGGCAAGGCTCATTTGCAACCAGGTTCATCCGGTTGATGATGTTGTTTTTAACCGCGGACCTGTTGATGTACTTGATCATTCAAGCAGCCGTTTTGCATTAGGTAGTAAATTGGGAATAGATGCAACTACCAAATTACCAGGTGAATCTGTTTATGAAAGTTCTGATGATTTCACTTTCAACGAAACCCATTCTGAATTGCTGAATCTTTCATATAATTTTTCTCTTGTTCATGAAAAATTTCCTGTTCTGATAATTGGGATTGATAAATCAGAAGTTAAATTCCAGGCTTTGCACCAAAAACTCTATGAAACGGGCGCCTTAAAAGGTATAAACTGGGTAATTTATGTCGATCCCGAAGCGGTTGGAATAAGGATTCCTGATATTGTATGGCTGGCTGCCAATAATATTGATCCTTCGAGGGATTGTTTTTATGCAAAAGATGGCAACGAACAGCCTGTAATGCCAATGGCTGTTGACGGTACAGGAAAATCACTTGCTGCCGACGGCTTTAAACGGCAATGGCCCAATGTGCTGGCAATGGATGATAAAACAATCCAGGAAGTAGATGTGCTTTGGAACAAGCTGAATCTTGGCCCTTTTATTCCATCACCTTCATTGAATTATAAAGTTCTTGTAAAGAACGAAGGGGCGGTGGCGAAAGGGTAGGGTTGACGGGTTGATTGGTTGATTGGTTGAATGGTTGAATGGTTGAATGGTTGAATGGTTGAATGGTTGAGTGGTTGAATGGTTGAAGAGTTGATGGGTTGAAGGGTTTCAAGTTTCAGGTTTCATGGTTTTTTTGTTTAAAACTCCTACCGATAAATCCAGGGTGAGCAAGTCTTTGCGAGGCCGAGGGGAAAACTATAAATGTACAGACTTGGTTAGCCGAAGCAATCTTGTGGACTTAATTCAAATTGACTGAAATTTTTCTGTTCAAAGCTATACGTTTGCTATTTCCTTTTACCCATTTTCCATTAAC
>CAIWMA010000160.1 GCA_903913645.1 uncultured Bacteroidales bacterium
ATGCAGAATACAGAATTAAGAATACAGAATATGAAATTAAGAAGTTAGAATGCTTTGAATAAGGTAATTACTGAGAAATTAGAAAGGAAAAATATGCCGGCAAAGAGTTTTCAGGATCTAATCGTTTGGCAAAAGGCACATCAGTTAGTTTTGTCGATTTATCAATTTAGTGAAGCTTTTCCTGGAAAAGAAATGTATGGTTTAACTTCGCAATTGAGAAGAGCAGTAGTCTCAGTTGCTGCGAATATTGCTGAAGGTTTTAAGAAAACTGGGAAACGAGATAAAATTCGCTTTTTGAATGTCGCTCAAGGCTCGCTCGAAGAATGCCGGTATTATTTAATCTTAGCAAGGGACTTAAAATATGGTGAAAACAAAAATTTGGATGAAAAAGCAGAAGATGTTAGTAAATTGATTGAAGCATATAGCAAAGCAATTCTTACTTCTATATCTTGAATTTTAGCTACTGTCTTCTTACTTCTGTCTTCTTACTTCTGTCTTCACAAATATGAAAATAAATTTTTAAACAAACTCCAACATAAAAAGAATGCAGGAATTTGAACCAAAAATTGTGGCATTTGTATGCAACTGGTGTACCTATGCCGGCGCCGACCTCACAGGCACAAGCCGCATAAAATATTCGGCCAATGTTAAGATCATCCGTTTCCCGTGTACCGGCCGCATCGACTTTATGATACTGATGAAAGCTTTTGAAAACGGGGCCGACGGCATCATCGTTTCCGGATGCCATCCGAATGATTGCCATTACAGCACCGGTAACTTTCATGCACGCAGGAGATGGATTGTTTTCCGCAACCTGCTGAATTTTTCAGGGATCGATACGGAACGCATTCAGTTCAGCTGGGTCTCGGCAGCGGAAGGATTCAAATGGGCCGATGTTGTGAATAACACAGTGAAAAAAATCAGGGAAATTGGTCCGTACGAGAATTATAACAAGATTGCCGTTTCCACATTATTTAAAGAGGAGGGCGCAACCAATGAGTGATTTGATAAAAAAAGTAACAGCTTTACTGCACGATAAAACAATCAATGCTTTTATCGGGTACGAAAAAGGTTCCGCCGACCGGATCAGGGCCTTATTTGTCAGGACAGAAGATCAGGCTCAGAAGCTGGTTTTAAATGCATCCTGCACACAAAACCTTGCCGGTTACCTGATGAAACATGAGGTGAAAAAACTCGGCAAACTTGGCATTTTAGCCAATGTAGCTGCTTTACGGAGCATTATGCAACTGGCATCTGAGTTTCAGATAAAGGATGCAGAAGTTTATGTTCTGTTTGCCAATGCAGATGGTTCCCTGACGGAATTCATTGATTTTAAATCTATTGAAGCGTTCCTTGAAACAACCGATACCGGGATAAAATCCGAGGAGCAGAAAATGATCGCAAAGCTTGAAGCCATGACAGTTAACGAACGCTGGCTTTTCTGGAACAAGGAATTTGAGAAATGTATCAAATGCTATGCCTGTCGTGCTGCCTGCCCTATGTGCTATTGCCATCGTTGCACTACAGATGTTAACCAGCCGCAATGGATTCCGGTA